>NZ_JBICCO010000006.1:0-129279 GCF_043119405.1 Achromobacter sp. 413638 | reverse complement strand
GGGGGCCGGGGGGGGTTTGGGCGCCGGGGGGGGGGGGGCCCGCCCCCCCCCCCCCCCCCCCTGCGCGCCGGCATCGTGCACCTGGGCCTGGGCGCTTTCGCGCGCGCGCATCTGGCCGCGGTCAACGAGGCGGCGCTGACCGCCGGCGCGGGCGAGGCCTGGGGCATCTGCGGCGTCTCGCTGCGCCAACCCGACACCCGCGACGCGCTGGCGCCGCAGGACGGCCTGTACACGCTGGCGCTGCGTGACGCGGACGAACATGGCGAGCCGCGCCAGCGGCTGGCCGTGATCGGCTGCCTGCTGGAATCGCTGGTCGCGCCCGAGGATCCGCAAGCCGTGCTGGCGCGCATCGCCCACGAGGACGCGCGCATCGTCAGCCTCACCGTCACGGAGAAGGGCTATTGCCACGATCCGGCCAGCGGCCAGCTCAACCTGGATCATCCGGATATCGTCCACGACCTGGGCCAGCCGCTGGCGCCGCGCAGCGCCATCGGCTATCTGGCGTGGGGCTTGCAGCGGCGTCGGGCGGCGGGGCGCGGGCCGCTCACTCTCATGTCGCTGGATAACCTGCCGGCCAACGGCCATCTGCTGCGCGGCATGGTGCTGGCCTTCGCCGAGCAGGTGGATGCCGGGCTGGCGCGCTGGATCGCCGCCGAATGCACGTTTCCGTGCTCAATGGTGGACCGCATCGTGCCGCGCACCACCGACGCCGACCGCGAGGCGGTGGCGCGGGCGCTGGGCCTGGCGGACGCCTGGCCGGTCATGGCCGAGCCCTACCTGGAATGGGTGCTGGAGGACAGCTTCGCGGCCGGTCGTCCTGACTGGCGCGCTGGCGGCGCGCGTTTCGTGGCCGGAGCCGCGCCGTTCGAGACGCTCAAGCTGCGCAACGTCAACGGCGCGCATTCCGCCCTGGCCTATCTGTCGGTGATGGCGGGTTGGGACACGGTGGATCAGGCGCTGGCGCAGCCGGCGTTGCGGCGCTATCTGGAGCGGCTGATGCGCGAGGAAATCGCGCCGACCCTGCCGCCGCTGCCGGGACTGGATCTGGCGCAGTACCAGGAGCGCTTGCTGCAGCGCTTCGCCAATCCGGCGCTCAGGCACCAAACGCGCCAGATCGCCATGGACGGCTCGCAGAAGCTGCCGCAACGCTTGCTCGACACCGCGCGCGCCAGGCTGGCGCGCGAGCAGCCCATGCCGCTGCTGGCCCTGGCGGTGGCGGGCTGGTTGCACTATCTGCGCGGGGTGGATCAGGCGGGACGCCGCTATGACATCCAGGATCCGATGGCCGGGGCGCTGGCGCGGCGGCTGGAGCAGGCCGAAACGGCGGCGACGCTTGCCGGGCCAGGGCCGGCCGCCATGTTGGAATGGACCACCGCGCTGGCCGGCTTCGAACCCGTGTTCGGCGAGCTGGGGCAGGATGCACGCTTCGTGCGCGCCGTGGCCCAGGCCGTTCATGCGCTGCGCAGCCTGGGCGTGGCCGGCGCGCTGGAGGCGCTTGACGGCGGCGGGCGCTAGCGCCGTCAGGCGGTGGGCGATCCTGCGGGATCCGCCCGTGCCCGCCGGCCTCAGCCGGGCTTTCTCACCACGAGGGTGGCCGTGTCGCTGGAGAACGAGCCGTCGGCCTGGATCTCGAAATGCGCGCGCACCACGTCCGGCGCGATCGCCAGCAGATGGCGCAGCGCCGCGACCAGTGTGTCGGGCGTGCGCATGCGCGTCACCCAGGATTGAAATTCCAGCGACAGCCGGCGCGGCGTCACGCCCTGCAGCGTGAATCCGGCTTCAGTCAGCAGGCGGGTCCATTCCGCCACCGAGTAGTCGCGCACGTGCGAGGTGTCGCGCAGCGCCTCGATCATCTGCAGCCAGGTGTCGAGCAGGGCCTCGCCCGGCGACACCACGTCAGCGAACACCGCCGTGCCGCCCGGCTTGAGCACGCGGAAGGCTTCGCGCAGGCCGAGTCCGGGATCCTGCCAGTGGTGCGTGGAATAGCGCGACATCACCAGATCGAACTCGCCGTCGGCGAAGGGCAGGCGCTCGGCCTTGCCGCGACAGGTGGACAGGTTGTCCAGGCCGCGTCGCGCGGCTTCGGCGGCCACCACGTCCAGCATCTGCTGCGACAGGTCGTAGGCCGTGACCGAGGCGGCCGAGGGCGCGACATGAAAGCTCACATGGCCGCCGCCGCAGCCCAGGTCGAGCACGCGGGCGCCGGGCTGCGCGGCGGCGATGGCCGCCATCTGGCGCAGGTCCTCGCCCTGAGCGTGGACGGCGCTGTTCAGGTAGGCGGTGGCTTGCGGGCTGAATTGCCGGTGGACGGCATCATCATGGGTGCTGGCGGTCATGGGACATCCTTGCGGGGTGAGTGGGGCCAGGCGCTAAGATAGGCGGGCTCCCATACACGTACAAGACCACAGGTTATCCTGGTATGAATAGTTCCCCTCAAGCGGTGGCCGGCGGCGACGGCTCGGCCCTGCGCCGTCAGGCGCTGGGTGAATTCGTGCGCAGCGCCCGTTCGCGCATCACGCCGCAGATGGCGGGGCTGCCGGAAGGCTCGCGCCGCCGCACGCCCGGCCTGCGGCGCGAGGAAGTGGCCCAGCTGTGCGGCATCAGCGTCACCTGGTACACCTGGATCGAACAGGGCCGCGAAGTGTCGGTGTCGCCCTCGGTCTGGTCGCGCATCGCCGGCGTGTTGCAGCTGGCGCGCGCCGAACGCGCCTATTTGTTCGAGCTGGCCGACTGCGCCGATCCGCAGCCGCCGCGCGACGACGCCGGCGGCGCGCCAGGACCGCTGCGCGCCTGCGTGGACGCGATCCGCGCGCCCGCCTATGTGCTGGACCGCGCCTGGAACCTGCTGGCCTGGAACGAGCCCTTGCGCGAGCTGTTCGACGACTGGCCCCTGCGCGATCCCGAGCCCAATCTGCTGCGCTATATCTTCCTGGACCCGGCCGCGCGCGAACTGGTGGTGGATTGGGAGCAGCGCGCGCGCCGCGTGGTGGCCGAGTTCCGCGCCGACGCGGGCGCGCACCTGGACGAGCCCGCCGTGCTGGCGCTGGCGGACGCGCTGAACCGCCAGAGTCCGGTGTTCGCCCATTGGTGGACGCGGCACGCGGTGGTCGAGCGGGAAGGGGGATTGCGTGAATTCCAGCACCCGCGCAGCGGCCAGCTGGCGTTCCAGCAGATCACCTTTCGATTGGCCACGCATCCGGACCTGAAGCTGGTGATGCTGCTGGACGGCGGCGAACGGGGTTGAGCCGCCGGCGGTAGCGCGGCGGGGCCGGATGACGCCGGCCCCGATCGCATGGCTCAGTCCAGCGAGATATTGGCCTTCTTGACCACTTCCGCGAAGCGCGCCGAATCCGCCTCGCGCGCCTGCGACAGCTCGGCGGCGCTGGCGGGCCAGGCCTGGAAGCCGAAGGTCTCGAAGCGCTTGAGCACCGCCGGCGACTGGACCGCCGCGGCGATGCCTTCGTTCAGCTGCTTGCGCACCGGCGCGGGCGTGCCCTTGGGCACGAATGCCGCCACCCAGGTCTTCAGCTCGAAGTCTTTCGGCCCGCCGGCCTCGGCCACCGTCGGCACGTCCGGGTACGAGGGCAGCCGCGCCGGCGCGGCCAGCGCCAGCAGCTTGACCCGCTTGGCCTGGTACAGGTTCTGCACCGTCGCCGCCGTGCCGAAGGCCCAATCGACCTCGCCCTTGGCGACGGCGGTGTAGAGCTGGGACAGGTCCTTGAACGGCACATGCGTCATGCGGGTGCCGGTGGCGTCCTGGAACATGGTGGTGCCGACGTGCGCCACGCTGCCCATGCCCCAGGTGCCATAGGTCAGCCTGTCGGACTGCGCGCGCGCCGCCGCGACCAGGTCGCCGACGTTCTTCCACGGCGAGTCGGCCGAGACCACGACGAAGAAATGCGTGTGGTAGATCGGCGCGGCCGGTTCGAAGTCGCGCACGGGGTCGAACGGCAGGCTGCGGTACAGATGCGGTTGCAGCGTCATGTGGGTGTTGTCGACGATGGCGAGCGAGTAGCCGTCCTGGCCGCCGCGCTTGACGTCGCCGATCGCCAGCCAGCCGTTGGCGCCGGGCTTGTTCTCGACGATGACCGGCTGCTTCCAGGCGGCGGTCAGCTGTTCGCCCAGCATGCGCGCGACCGCGTCGGGGCCGCTGCCCACCGAGTAGGGCAGCACCATGCGCACGGGATGGCTGGGGTAGGCGCCCGACTGGGCCATGGCCCCGGCACAGCCCAGCGCCAGCGCGGCGGCCGTCAGCCAGCGCGCCGCGTTCCTGGCCGGACCGTTGCGGGAGGGCGGGCCGGCGCGTCCGGCAGGGCTGCAATCGTGCGCAGCGTGAGGGATGTTCATGATGTCTCCTCCATGTTCCATGGATGGTTATGCGGCGGCTCGGCGGCCGCCTGTCGTGGGTGCTGCGGGTATGCGTGCTGCGGATGTGCGTGCTGCGGTGCTGCGTAATGCCGTGCGGCGCGGCGTCCCGGCCGCCGGTACTCAGGCGGTCACCGGGTGGCGCGCCTCGTAGGCCAAGGCGAAGGCCGGGTCGCGTTGGCGCAGGTCGTCGTGGCTGACCTGGCCGGTGCGGCGCATGTAGTCGTAGGCGAAGTCGACCGGGTCCAGGTGCATCTTGTCGGCCACGTTCTCGTACCAGTCCAGGCTGCGCGCGGCGGCGGCCTGGAAGCTGGACGAGGCCGGGCGGCGCTGCGCCTCGAATACCGCGAAGGCGGCGCGCGCGTCGCCCGGGTGTTGCAGCAGCCCCTGGTGCAGCGCGATCGCGTCCTGCATGGCCATGCGGGTGCCCGAGCCCAACGAGAAATGCACCGTGCGCAGCGCGTCGCCCAGCAGCACGATGTTCTGGTGCGACCAGCATTCGTTGCGCACGATGTTCGCCTCGAACCACAGCGAGCGATTGCCCAGCAGCTCGTTGGCGCCCAGGTCCTCGCGGAACACCTCGGCGCAGTAGCGCCGGCTGTCGTCCTCGCTGGCCGTGTCCAGGCCGGCGCGGCGCCAGCTGTCCGGATCCACCTCGACCAGAAAGGTGCTCAGGTCCTTGCTGTACTGGTAGCTGTGGGCGATGAAGATGCCGTGCTCGGCCTCGCGGAAGATCAGCGACACGGGGTGGAAGCGCTGGCGCGTGCCGTACCAGGCGAACTTGTTGCGGCGGCGTTCGAAGGCCGGGCGGAAATGTTCGGCGTACTGCTTGCGCACCGCGCTGTTGCTGCCATCGGCGGCGACCACCATGTCGACCTCGCCGGCCAGTCTCGCCACGTCCTCGATGCGCTGCTGGTGGAGGATCCGCACGCCGGCCTCGCGGCAGGCCTGCTCCAGCACGGCCAGCATGTCGATGCGGGACGTGCGCGAGAAATGGTTGCCCTGCACCTGGACGCGCGTGCCCTGATGCACGATTTCCATGTAATCGCAGCGCTCGTGATGCGCGACGAACCTGCCGAAGAACTCCGGATCGGCATCGCGCAGGAAGGCCAGGCCGATGTCCGAGAACACCACGCCCCAGCCATAGGTGGCGCCTTGCGGGTTCTGCTCGTAGATCGTGATCTCGTGGCTGGGGTCGTGCTTCTTGGCAAGCAGCGAGAAATACAGGCCGGCCGGGCCGGCGCCGATGATGGCGATCTTCATTTTTCAGCGCTCCCGCTGGTTTGCGCCTGCGCGCAGGCTTCCTGGTAAGACAGCAGCCGCGTGCGCAGCGCGTCCGGCACCTCGATCGCGCGCCGCTCGCCGCGGGCCACGCAGATCGGCGTCAGGACGGCGTCGAAAGCGGGCTTGCCGCGCGCGCTGCCGTGGATGTGAAGGGTGTAGGTGCGGGTGCGCACCTCGTGTACCGTGACGCGCATGTCGAATTCCTCGTCCGGCCACAGCGAGGCCTGGAAGTCGAAGGACAGCGCGCGCGTGGGCGTGCCGAAGCCATGCTCGTCCTTGATGCGCTGCGGCGTGCCGTCGAACAGGTAGCCGTAGAACAGCTCGGCCGCCGACAGCACGTATTCGCCGAAGGTGACGGTGTAGACCACGCCGGCGGGGTCGCAGTCGCCCCACTTGACCCGCCGTCGCACCACGAAGGGCCGTTCGCTCACCACGTATTCAGTGCTGGTCATCGTCTTGCTCCCTGGCCTGCCCGGCCTCCTGGTTCAGCATGGTCGCCACGGCCTGGCGCAAGGCGGCCTTGTCCAGCTTGCCGACCTTGGTGACGGGGAAAGCCTCGATGCTCTCGATACGCTCGGGGCACTTGTATTTGGCCAGACCGCGGCCGGTCAGGAAGGCCGCCAGCTCGGGCACGGTGGGCGCGGCATGGCCAGGCCGCAGGATCACGAACAGGCAGCCCTTTTCGCCATAGAACGGATCGGGCATGGCCACCAGGCGGGCCTCGGCGATGGCCGGATGCGCGCCGACCTGGGCCTCGACTTCCTCGCAGCCGATCTTCTCGCCGCCACGATTGATGTTGTCGCGCAGCCGGCCCTCGAAGACGTAGCAGGTCTGTCCGTTCACGATGCGCGCGGTCATCATGTCGCCGCTGCGGTAGAAGCCGTCGGACGTGAAGGCGCCGGCATTGGCCTGGGGCGCGTCGAAGAAGCCCGGCAGCGTGGCCGGGCCACGGAAACAGAGTTCACCGGCTTCGCCCGGCGCGGCCGGTTCCTCGGCGCCGGGGCGCAGCAGCCGCAGCTCATCGTCGGGACAGCCGGAAAATCCCTGCGTGTGATGGCGCGCCTGCGCCGGGGCGCTGGCGGGCGAACCCAGCAACAGCCCTTCTGTGATGCCGAAGAGGTTGGAACAGGGCACGCGCAGATGCGCTTCCAGCCGTTCCGCCGCGCTCATGGTGATGAATAGCCGCAGCGAACTGAGATCATGGTCGGCCAGGCGGTCATAGGCCATGATCTGCGGGGCGATGGGACCGATGGACATGGCGCGCGTGACGCGGTGCCGCTCGATCAGCGTCAGCATGCGCGGCACGTCCACGCGCGGCATCAGCACGGCCGACACGCCCATCGCGACCACGGGTATCAGCACGTATACCTGGGCCGCGTTGTGCAGCAGCGGCAGCGACCAGATGATGCGTTCCTCTTCCTCCATCTGGTAGCGGCGCGCGCAGGCCAGCGCGTGGCCGAGGTACTCGGCATGAAAGCGCGGAATGATCTTGGGCATGCCGGTGGTGCCGCCGGACAGCTGGAAGCTGAGCACGTCCTCGCAGCCGGGGCCTTGCCGCGCCAGCAGGGCAGTGGCCTCGTCCAGCGGCATGGCATCGATCAACGCCTGCATGGCCGCGTGGGCGCCGGCGTCGCCGCGCGCCACGATCAGGTGCGCCAGCGTGTCGTCCGTGGCCAGCATGCCGGCGGCGAAGGCCACCAGGTCGAAGCTGCCGAAGTCCGCCTGCACGAAGTAGCCGCGCGCCCGCGTCTGCCGCGCCAACTGGCCGATCTCCAGCTCGCGGTGCTGCGGCAGCGTGCAGACGGGCACGATGCCGGCCTTGTAGCAGGCCAGCAGCGCGACCGCCGTTTCCAGCGTCGTGCCCATCTGGAAGATAGCGCGGTCCGATGGGCGCATGCCCAGCTTCAGCAGCGCCGCGCCCAGCCGTTCGCTGCGCTGGTCCAGCTCCCGGAAGCTCAGGCTGCCTTCGTCGGTTATCAGCGCCGTGCGTTGCGGGCAACGGGCGGCGGTGGCGCGCAGCGCGTCGCCGACCGTGCGGCGTTCCCAGGCGCCGCTGGCGAAATAGCGCCGGGCGCGGTCTTCGGGGTGGTAAGTCACGCCCTCTATGGGGCAGCGTATGTCTCGCATGTCTGTCTCCTCCTGCCGCGGCGCTATCTGCCGACCGGCGAAATCCGCACGCGGTCGCGGTCGAACACGTCGATGGCGCCGCGCACCCCGCCCGTGAACAGGCCATACCAGACCGCCGGCTTCAGGCCCAGCGTCTTGCGACGGAACTCCAGCGGGCCGTCGGCGACGATGCAGTCGAATTCGTCCGCCGGCACCACGGCGCAGTCGGCTCGGCGCGAAGCGTCCTCGATCAGCGCGGAGAATTCCTCGACGCGCGGCACGAAGATGCGCACGCCGGATCCGGCCGCGTCGTCCCGCAAGTCCAGCCGGGCTTCCAGCAGCGCGGCCTTGCGCGCCCAGATGTCGTCCACGTGGCGCACGCGCTGTCCCCGCGATTCGGCATCCGCCTCGGCCTGCATGGCCGCCTGCAGGGTCAGCGCCGCGTCAGTCGCGTCGATGCCGGCCAGCGGGCGCAGCTTGCGGGTGAATTCGATGAAGTAGCCGTTGGGGTCGCGTACGTAGATCGATTCGATGACTTCGTGCCGGGTTTCCACCGACACGTCGAGCCCGGCGTCCTGCAGCTTCTGCTTCCAGGCTTTCAGCTCGTCCTCGCTCTCGACCTGCCAGGCGGTGTGGGTGGCGTCGGACACGTGGTCCTCGGGCAGCGGCCGCAAGGCGGACCGTCCTCGCATCGCTTCCGGTTCCTCGGAGCCCAGGTAGTAGAAGAACGCGATGGTGCTGCCGCGTCCGCTGTCGAAAAAGAAGTGCAGGAAATCGGGATGGGTCGCGGGGCCCCAGCCGCGCGCCGAGATGACGTGCACCAGCGGCAGTCCCAGGATGTCGCGGTAGAAGCGCACGGTCTCGCGTAGCTTCCAGGTGGGGCGGGCGGTGTGGTCCACGCCATGCAGGCGCAGCGCGGGGGAGGTCGTGGCGGTCATGATCGGTTCCATGGATGTCGGGTTACAGAAAGCGCGCACGCAGCCACGCCGCCAGTTCGCGTCCCGCCGCGTAGCGGCCGGGCTCTTCGCCCTCGGCCAGCGCGCGGCCGTGGTGGTCGCCGCGAATGCGCAGGTGGGTCTTGTCGGCGGCGGGAATCGCGTCGTGGATGGCGCGCACGTCGGAAGGAAAGCAGGCCTGGTCGCCCGTGTATTCGATGATCAGCGTGGGCTGGACGATGCCCTGTGCCGTGCGCGCCAGGCTGGCGTTGGACGACAGGCCGGACCAGGTGGACAGCCAGCTTTCCGGCGTGCAGAAGCGGGCGAAACCGACCGCGCCGTAGTTCGACGCATAGGGATCCTTGCCCCACAGCGAACCGGGGTGGCGGTCGGACGGGTCCAGGCTCAGGTCCAGGCAGCGCAGGTCGGCGTCGCTGCGCCAGACCACCATCACGGGCGTGTGCGCGGCCTGGCGACGCAGTTCGGGCGAGGGTTCCGTCTGCTCCTTGAGCGCGGCGCGCGCCTGCATGCGCTCGGCGATCATCCGCCGCGCCTGCTCGTCCAGTCGCGCCACGCGCTGGCGCTGCGCCTCGCGGTAGCGCTCGACGAAAGCCGGCGCGTAGCGGGCGCGGCCGCCGGGCTGGTAGCCATTGGCGGGCGCCAGCGGGTCCAGTTCGGGCGTGACCGACAGCGCGTCGTTCTCGTCGGCGACGGACGGATCGATGCAGTTCAGCAGCAGCGCGCCCTGGCCGGGATGGGGGCCGATCAGCACCATGCCGTCGACCGTGGGCATGTCCAGCTCGTTGAGCCCGCTGCGCTTGCCGCCGGGCGTGCGGGCGATCCGCTCGGCCGCCGGCAGGCCCGACTGGTGCGCGTAGAAGGCATAGAGCCCCGCGCCGCCCGAATTGCCCAGCAGGACGATGCGCTTGAAGCCCTGGCCGCGCAGGTGGGCCAGGCCGGCGGCCACGTCCAGCAGGGCGGTTTCGTGCTCCAGCCGCAGGTCGTTGCCGACCGAGCGGGCTCCCTGCGACCAGGCCGCGCAGCCGGCCCCGACGATATCGGGAATCAGGTAGTGACAGGCCATGAACTCGCGCGGATGCATCACGCACACCACGGTGTCGGGCCGGGGGCCGGCGGGCAGGTAGAGCGATCCGGAGGTGGCGGCGCCGTCGGCGGTGCGCAGCACGACGTTGCGGGTGGAGGCGCCTGGCGGGAGATCGCGGGGGTTCCAGTCGGTGTTCAGGAAGCCAGCGGTGACGTGGCTGGAAGGACTGCCGGAAGTCATATCCGTCTCCTTGGATAGTCGTTTCGGGTTTGATTTGTCAGATTAGACAAATATTTGACTTTGATGTCAATCAAAGTCGAAAAACTGACGCTGTGGTCAAATCGGACGAATGTCCGCGCTGCGCGGACCCCTGCAACGGAGCCGGCCGGCGCGCCCGCTCCCGCCACGATCCGCCCGCGCCGGGCGGCCATAGAAAAGGAAGAACGCCACCGTGACCGACGCAAGCACCAAGGGAAGCCTGAAAGGCGAGGCGCTGCGCAGCGCCATCCTCGACGCCGCCGCCACGCTGTTCATCGAACGCGGCACCGGCGGCACCAGCATGCAGGACATCGCCGAAGCGCTGGGCCTGAGCCGCACCGCCGTCTATTACTACTTCAAGAACAAGGACGCGATCCTGCGCGCGCTGACCGAAGAGGTGCTGAACACGGCGCGCAAGCTGGCGGGCGACACCGTGGCGCGCGCCGACCTGGATCCGGTCCAGGCGCTGGGCGCGCTGGTGACCCAGCATGCCGACCTGATCCTGTCGCGGCCGGCGGAATTCCGCGTGGCCGACCGCACCGAGGGCGACATGACGCCCAAGCAGCGCGCGGCCCTGCAGGCGGCGCGGCGCAGCCTGCTGGAGAACTTCAGCGTGGTCATTGAAAAGGGCGTGCGCGACGGCCAGTTCCGCATGGTCGATCCGCACATCGCGGCCGTCAGCCTGATCGGCATGTGCAACTGGTCGGCCTGGTGGTACAAGCCGGACGGCCGCCTGAGCCGCGCCGAAGTCGCCGCCATCATGGCGGACATGGCGGTGCGTTCGCTGCTGCGCGACGAGGCGCGTCGCACGCGCAGCCCCGACGTCAGCGAGTCGCTGCGGCTGCTGCGCGAGGACCTGGCGTATCTGGAGAAGTTGGTGTTGCCGGACGGCGATGGCTCGGGCCTGAGTCGCGGTTAGGCGGGGGCGCCATGGCCCGCGAGGCGCCCGGCCGGTTTCTCGTGCCATGGGCCGGGCACGCCCTTGCAGAGCTGGACATCTGATACTTGATTCCAGCGAGTGTCACTGCGGTTCGGTCTCAACCGACGCAGCGTTGCGATCTCGCACCTGTCGAGTCATAAAACTACGAGATTTATTCGGACGAATTCTATTTGCCCGCAGCTTGGCCAGTTACTTCGTCTGATTCATCCAGAAGCGGCCCGCAGCCGCGCCACAAGCCACGTTGGCGTATGTAGTATCGCCCGTGCCTCATGCATCGCGCCTCGCGGCAGAGGCGTTCATTCCGCATCGACGCTCATCGGTAATCCTGGACAGGCCACGCCTTTGCCGTGACTGCTCTGCAGGCATTCGCGGCCGGAATCGCTTGCGCCTGGATGGACATGAGGCGCAATCCGCAGGGGCCTGCGCGCCGCCGGTAAGGCACGAAAAACAAACGGAAAAGGGGGATCGGGAAGCTCCAACGTTGCATGTTCAAGCAGGGAGCGACGGGTGGCGGCCATGTAATGGCCGCCGGATGGTTCGCGCGTTGCTGGCATGGCGCGAGTCTAGAGACGCGCCATGGATGCCAGGATGGAAAGCAGCATTTACACCGGTGTTTTCAACAAGAGGATTTGCCATGAAATTTCTATTGCCTGCATTGACTGTTCTACTGACTTCGACAAGCGCCCTCGCCGCGGGCTATGACTGGTCCGGCGCCTATCTCGGCGGGCAGATGGGCTACGCCTCGGGCACGTCCCGCTACAGCAGCGATATCGATGAGCAGCTCAAGTTCAGCCCGGATGGATTCCTGGGCGGCATCTACGGCGGCTACAACCATCAGTTCAGCAACAACATGGTGCTGGGCCTGGATGCGGATTTCAGCCTTGCGAATATCAAGAACAATGGCAAGTACTACGACGGTGGCATCCGCGATCCCGAAGTGGGAACGTCGATCAAGATGCGCTGGAATGGCGCGGCCCGGATCCGCGCAGGCTATGCGGTCGATCGGTTCCTGCCGTACGTCGCGGCGGGTCTTTCCTATGGGAAATACAAGCTGTCGGTCTGGGATGAGGAAGGCAGCATGCTGGATGTATCGAAGACGCGCACGGGCTGGACCATCGGCGCGGGCCTGGACTACGCCGTGACCGACAACCTGATCGCTCGCGTCGAATATCGCTATTCCGATTTCGGCAAGGCCAAGATTTTCAGCGACGTGTCCGATTCCCTCAGCTTCAAGACGCACGACGTGCGCCTGGGTATCGCCTACAAGTTCTGAGGCGCGCCGGCTGCATCAGACAACAGGGTCGAGCGGCGCGGGCAGGGCCATTGCAGCGGGCTCTGCCCGCGTTCTTTTTTCCTGGGTTTTCCGGCTTGTCCTGGGCCTTGCCTCAGGCGGGTTCGATCACCTGCCAGGCTTAGAACAGCCGACCCTCGGCCGAATTCGCCTGCGCCAGCCCCGTCAGCAGTTTCTTCACCGGCGCCGGCAGCGCGGTGGTTGCCAGCTCATCGGCCGGCACCCAGCGCGACGGCGGGCCGCCTTCGCGCAGCGCGGCCGAGCGCACTTCCACCCACCACGGCCGGATATGCAGCCGGTAGTGCGTGAAGGTATGCGAGAACGCGGCCAGCGCGCTGTGCCGTTCCGGTTCCAGGCCCAGCTCGCGGGACGCCGCGCCGGGATCGCCGGCCGCGTCGAATTCGGGCAGGCTCCACAGGCCGCCCCAGATGCCGGGCTCGGGCCGCTGCTGCAACAGGTAGGCGCCATTCCATTGCAGCACCAGCATCGCCGTCTCGCGCTCGGGCACCGCCTTGCGCGCCTTGGGCGTGGGCAGCTCGGCCTGGCGGCCTTCGCGCCTGGCCACGCAGGTATCGGCCACCGGACACTTGTCACAGGCCGGCTTGCCGCGCGTACAGAGCGTGGCGCCCAGGTCCATCAGGCCCTGGGTATAGGCGGCCATGTCCAGGTCCGGCGCCACTTCGACCTGCGTGTCGGCCAGCGCCCACAGGCGCTGTTCGATCTCGCGCTTTGACGGATCGCCGGCGATGCCGAAGTGGCGCGTAAACACGCGCTTGACGTTGCCGTCCAGAATGGGGGAACGCTCGCCGTAGGCGAAGGCGGCGATGGCGGCCGCCGTGGAGCGGCCGATCCCCGGCAGGGTGGCGATGGCTTCGGCCGTGGGCGGGAAGCGGCCCTGCCAGTCGCGCGCGATTTCTTGTGCGCAGCGGTGCAGGTTGCGGGCGCGCGCGTAGTAGCCCAGGCCGGCCCAGTAAGGCATCACGTCTTCCTGAGCGGCGGCGGCCAGCGCGGCCACGTCGGGAAAGCGGGCCAGGAAGCGCTCGTAGTACGGGATCACGGTGGCGACCTGGGTCTGCTGCAGCATGATCTCCGACAGCCAGATGCGGTACGGATCGCGCGTGTTCTGCCAGGGGAGATCGTGGCGGCCGTGCTGGCGCTGCCAGGCGACGATGCGGGGAGAAAATTCCATGCGTGAAAGTATAAGGCCCGTATAAGGCCCACCCCGAAGCGCCTGCGGCGCTTCCCCTCAAGGGGCGCCGTGGCGGACCGGCGGAGCCGGATCCGCGCGGCCGCGTTTGTGCGGCGTCATGGGCTGGCGCGGGGAGGGCTCGTGTGTCCGGCGTGGCTGTTTGCCTTGGCTGTCGAGGCGGCATTCCGGGTTCATGGGACGCGCGACGCAGGCGTGCGGCGGCGCGCGCTTGAATGCATAATGGCCGCAGGCGTCCAGGACGCCTTCCTCTTTGCCAAAGGAGGAAGCCGGAGCGCGGCAACTTCAGGCGCGGCGGCGGGTTTGTGCTGTGGATTTATGTATTGCGATTGCAGGTCGAGTGACACTCACTGGAGCGATGTACATGAATGCGCCTCTTTCGCCGGCCGTGCTGGCGGCCCTCGAATCCGTCCAGCTGGACGACAGGTACACCCTTGAAACCGGCCGCGCCTGGATGAGCGGCATCCATGCGCTGGTGCGCCTGCCGATGATGCAGCGCCTGCGGGACTCGCGGGCCGGGCTCAACACCGCCGGTTTCGTGTCGGGCTACCGGGGGTCGCCGCTGGGCGGCGTGGACCAGAACATGTGGAAGGCCGCCAAGTACCTGAAGGCGCACCATGTCGAGTTCCAACCCGGCATCAACGAGGACCTGGCCGCCACCGCCGTGTGGGGCACGCAGCAGGTCAACCTGTTTCCCGGCGCGCGTTATGACGGCGTGTTCGGCATGTGGTATGGCAAGGGGCCGGGCGTGGACCGCTGCGGCGACGTGTTCAAGCACGCCAACGCCGCCGGCACCTCGCCGCATGGCGGCGTGCTGGTGGTGGCGGGCGACGATCATCCGGCCAAGTCCTCCACGTTGCCGCACCAGAGCGATCACATCCTGAAGGCCTGCATGATTCCGGCGCTGTTTCCGGCCAGCGTGCAGGAAGTGCTGGACTACGGCCTGCATGGCTGGGCCATGAGCCGCTACGCGGGCGTCTGGGTGGGCATGAAGTGCATCACCGACATCGTCGAGGTGTCCGCCTCGGTCGACGTGGATGTCGAGCGCGTCAGGATCCTGCTGCCCGAGGATTTCCAGCTGCCGCCCGATGGCCTGAACATCCGCATTCCCGACACGCCGCTGCAACAGGAAGCGCGGCTGCTGGACTACAAGCTGTACGCCGCGCTGGCCTATGCGCGCGCCAACCAGCTCAACCGCGAGCCCTGGCACGTGCCCGTCAGCGAGGCGCGCTTCGGCATCATGACGTCGGGCAAGGCCTATCTGGACACCTGTCAGGCGCTGGCGGACCTGGGCCTGTCGCCCGAGGTTTGCCGGCGCATCGGCCTGCGGCTGTTCAAGGTGGGCATGGTGTGGCCGCTGGAATCCACCGGCACGCAGCGTTTCGCCGACGGGCTGGACGAGATCCTGGTGGTGGAGGAAAAGCGCCAGGTGCTGGAATACCAGCTCAAGGAAGAATTGTTCGGCTGGATCGGCAGCGGCAAGAAGATCCCGCGCGTGGTTGGCAAGTTCGATGACAAGGACGGCGGCGAATGGGCCGTGCCGCAGGGCAACTGGCTGCTGCCCGCGCACTACGAGTTCTCGCCCGCCATGGTGGCCAAGGCCATCGCCTCGCGGCTGCTGCGCTTCGCGCTGCCCGAGGATGTGCGCGCCGGCATCCAGGCGCGGCTGGACGCCATCGCCGCGCGCGAACAGGCGCTGGCGCGCCCGCGCGTGGTCGAGGAGCGCAAGCCCTGGTTCTGTTCAGGCTGTCCGCACAATACGTCCACCCGCGTGCCGGAGGGCTCGCGCGGCATGGCCGGCATCGGCTGCCACTACATGGTGACCTGGATGGGCCGCAACACCCAGGCATATACCCAGATGGGCGGCGAGGGCGTGCCCTGGATCGGCCAGGCGCCCTTCACCGACGAGAAGCACGTGTTCGCCAACCTGGGCGACGGCACCTACTTCCATTCCGGGCTGCTGGCGATCCGCGCGGCGGTCGCGGCCAAGGCGCCGATCACCTACAAGATCCTGTTCAACGACGCGGTGGCCATGACCGGCGGGCAGCCGGTGGACGGTCCCATCAGCGTGCCCATGATCAGCCGCCAGGTCGCGGCCGAGGGCATCGACAAGATCGTGGTGGTGACGGACGAGCCGGACAAGTATCGCGGCATGGCCGGCATGGCGCCGGGCGTGCCGGTGCATCACCGCGACGAACTCGACGCGGTGATGCGCGAACTGTGCGACCACGCCGGCGTGTCGGTGCTGATCTATGACCAGACCTGCGCCACCGAGAAGCGCCGGCGCCGCAAGCGCGGCGCCTATCCCGACCCGGCGCGGCGCGTGCTCATCAACGAGCGCGTGTGCGAGGGCTGCGGCGATTGTTCGGAGCAGTCCCATTGCCTGTCGGTCGAGCCGCTGGAGACCGAGTTCGGCCGCAAGCGCGCCATCAACCAGTCCAGCTGCAACAAGGATTTCTCCTGTCTGAAGGGCTTCTGCCCCAGCTTCGTGACGGTGGAAGGCGGCAAGCTGCGCAAGCCGCAGCCGCTGGCGCCCGAGGGCGCGATCGACGACGCGCTGCCGGCGCCGGCGGTGCCCGGTCTTGCGCGCCCTTATGGCGTATTCATCGTCGGCGTGGGCGGCACCGGCGTGGTCACCATCGGCCAGTTGCTGGGCATGGCCGCGCATATCGAGGGCAGGGGCTGTTCGGTGCTGGACATGGCGGGCCTGGCGCAGAAGGGCGGCGCCGTGTATTCGCACGTGGTGCTGGCCGCCGCGCCGGATCAGCTGATGAACACACGCGTGGCGATGGGCGAGGCGGACCTGGTGCTGGCCGGCGACCTGGTGGTGGCCACCAGCGCCGACGCCATGGCGCGTCTGTCGCCGGGACGCACGCGCGTGCTGCTCAACAGCGATACCGCCCCGACCGCCGCTTTCGTCAAGAATCCCGACTGGACCCTGCCCGGCGCGGCGCTGGCCTCCGAATTGGAAGGCGTGTGCGGCAAGGAGCATGTGGACACGGTGGATGCGGCCGCGCTGGCGGTGGCGCTGCTGGGTGATGCCATCTACGCCAATCCGCTGATGATGGGCTATGCCTATCAGAAGGGCTGGCTGCCGCTGTCGCGCGAGTCGCTGCTGCGCGCCATCGAGCTTAACGGGCAGCAGGTGGCCGCCAACCAGGCCGCCTTCGCCTGGGGTCGGCGCGCGGCCCAGGACCTGGCCGGGCTGAACCGGCTGGTGGCGCAGGGGCCGAAGCCGGCGTCGGTCTATCCGGAAGGCATCGTCGAACTGCGGCGTCCGCGCGCCGCCGCGCCGGTGGCCGAGCTGAAGAAGCCCGCGGGCGAGCTGGAGCAACTGGTGTCGGTGAGACGCGAGTTCCTGACCCGGTATCAGGACGCCGCCTATGCCGCGCGCTATGCCGACCTGGTCGACAAGGTGGCGCGCGCCGAGCGCGAGGCCACCGGCACGCAGCGGCTGGCGCTGGCGGTGGCGCGCTATGCCTTCAAGCTGATGGCCTACAAGGACGAGTACGAAGTGGCGCGACTGTACTCCGATGGCGAGTTCGAGCGTCGCGTGGCGCAGCAGTTCGAAGGCGACTGGAAGCTGCGCTTTCATCTGGCGCCGCCGCTGTTCGCGCGGCGCGGCCCGGACGGCAAGCCGGTCAAGCGCGCCTACGGCCCGGGCACCCTGCGCCTGTTCCGCCTGCTGGCGCGGCTGCGGCGCCTGCGCGGCACGCGCTTCGATCCGTTCGGCTACACCGCCGAGCGGCGCGCCGAGCGCGAGCTGGTCAGGGAATACCACGAGACGCTGACGGCCATCCTGCCCAAGCTCAATCGCGGCAACCTGGACCGTGCCGTGGCGCTGGCCAGCGTGCCCGAAGAAATACGCGGCTACGGTCATGTGAAGGAGGCAGCCATGGCGCGGGCGGCGCAGCGTCGCGAGGCGCTGCTGAAGGATTTCACCGCGACGGTCGTGAAGCTGGACGGGACGCGGGCGGCCTGAAGACGGGGCAGGGCGTCGCGGCCCCTGCACGGGGGATGCCGGACAGGCGCGGATCGGCGTTCGCGCCGATCCGCCCGGAATCAGCCGGTGGTTTCCGTTTTGTTGCGGCGGGTGATGCCGGTATCGAAACGCTCCACGCCAGGGCGCGCGGCGCCGGTGTTGAAACGTTCCACGCCGGGGCGGGTGGGCGCGGTGTCGAAGCGCTCCACGCCGGGCCGCGCCGCCGGACGCTTGAACAGCTCCACGCCGGGGCGCGTGAAGCGCTCGACGCGCGGCGGGCTCTCGGTCTTGGCCTGCACGCTTTGCGCGGCGACCTGTTCGCGCTTGGCGATGATCTCCTCGGCGCGCTGGTGGTGCGGCGCCATCTTGCGCACCATGACCCGGCCGTCGCGCGGGAAGTAATTGATGCGCCGCGCATGCACGTCGCCCAAGTCCTGGGCCTTGACGGGAATGCCTTCGGTCTTCAGGTAGTTCAGCACGAACTGGCCGTTGCGTTCGCCGATGTTCATCTGCTGCATGGCGGACAGCACCGCGCCGCCGCCGAACACCTTGGCTTCCAGGCGGTCGCGCGAAGCGCCGGCCTTGAGCAGTTCGTTGATCAGCACTTCCATGGCGAAGGCGCCATAGCGCATGGTGGCCGAGGCGGGCGACTGCATGTCGCCCTCCGGCAGCATGAAATGGTTCATGCCGCCGACCCCGGTTTTGGGATCGTGGATACAGGCGGCGACGCACGACCCGAGCACGGTCGAGATCATCAGGTCTTCGTCGGTGACGTAGTACTCGTTGGGAAGTACTTTCACCGCCTGACATTGGAACGCGCTGTCGTAGTAATGGCGCGTTGCGCGAGCTTCAAGACGGGAGACCATGGCGCGGAATATTGGGCAAGGGCAACGATAAGGACACGAAGTGCACTGCTACGGAAAACAGAATTCGTTTCAAAATATGTAAAAAATTTGCGCTTTATTCTTGCATATTCGCAAGACCAGCGGGAGAAATGCTGTGTAACGGCGGCGACAATGCGTCCCTGCTTATATGGCTGGCTGCGTCTCCTGTGTTTTGTTCTTTCCGTTCCACGGCGGCGGCCGCCGCAAGGCCGCGGCCTCTGGGCCGGACTTGGGTTTCGCCGTCTCCGCGGGCAGGGGCCGCGCCAGTCGCGCGCGGTCCCGCCGGGATGATCTGGGACCATCCTACACGGGGACTGCGCGCGGCTTTTCCCCGATCACGGGGAAGAAGGTGCTTTATACGGGGCTTTAGAACGGCGTTTGACGCCGGTTCAGAAACGTGTGCTGCGCGTGACCGACCAGCGCGCCGACAGCGCGCCCAACACGGCGGCGGCCAGCACGGCGCCCGCCAGCATGGGCGTGCCGGGCAGGCGCAGGGCGAACTCGGCGCCGTAGCTGCGGGCCAGGCCGAGCAGGGCGTTGTTCAGCGGCGACAAGGCCAGCGCCGCGACGCCAATGGCCAGCAGCGAGGCCAGCGCGCCCGACAGGCCGCCCAGGTACAGGAAGGGACGGCGCACGAAGGATTCGGTGGCGCCGACCAGCCGCGCCACGGCGATTTCCTCGCGTTGCGACAGCGCCTGCATGCGCACGGTGTTGAACACCGTAGCCAGCACCACGACCGCCACGCAGGCGGCCAGGAAGCCCAGGCCGATGCGGGCGAAGCGCAGGATGGCCTCCAACCGCTGGACCCAGGCGCTGTCCAGCTGCACCAGGTCGACCTGGTCCCATTGCTTCCATATCTTGGCCAGCCGGTCCGCGCGGCCCGACAGGTCCTCGCCGTCGGCCAGCGTGACCACCACCGCGTCGGGCAGCGGGTTGCCCGGCAGCACGGCCAGCGCCTGCTGCCAGGCGGGGTTGGCGCGCAGGCTGGCCAGCGCGTCGTCGCGGCCTACCACGCGCACGGCGCGGATGTCGTCCTGGTGCTCGGACTGGATGCGCTTGGCCACGCCGGCGGCCGCGCCAGCCGGAGCGTCCACGCGCATGAAGACCGTGACCTCGGGCGTGACCGACATCTGGCGCGCCACCGGCTGCACCGATACCAGGATGGCGCTGCCCAGCAGCGGCAGCGCCAGGGCCAGGGCCATGACCAGCAGGTTGGCCAGGGAGGAGAAGGGTTGCTTGATCAGCCGGCGCACGGTGACCATGAGCGCGTAGCGGTGTTGGCGCAGCCAGGCGTTCATGCTTGCGCTCCTTCGCCGGCGGCCGGCGCGGGCGTGGCCGGGCCGTGGGAATCGGAGAACTTGCCGGGGTCGATGCGCAGGGTGCGCGTGGCGTAGCGCGCCATGAGTTCCTGGTCGTGCGAGGCGATCAGCGTGGTGACGCCGACGCGGTTGAAGTCGCGAAACACATTCATGATGCGTTGCGCGTTGTCATGGTCGAGATTGGCGGTGGGCTCGTCGGCGATGAGGATGGCGGGGCGGTTGACGATGGCGCGGGCGATCGCCAGGCGCTGCTGCTCGCCGCCGGACAGCTCGATCGGGTTCAGTTCTTCCTTGCCCGACAGGCCGACCTTGTCCAGCGCCGCGCGGGCGCGCGCGGCCGCCGAGTCCCAGGCCTGACCGGTGACGGCCAGCGGCAGCATGACATTTTCGAACGCGCTGCGATCGAACAGCAGATGGGTGTCCTGCAGGATGACGCCGACGGCGCGCCGCAGATAGGGGCGCGCGCGGGCCGGCAGCTTGTCCAGCCGTTGCCCGTTGACCTGGATGGAGCCGCGGCTGGCGGGCTCCAGCCCGCCGATCAGCTTGAGCAGGGTGGACTTGCCGGCGCCGGACGGCCCGGACACGAAAATGAACTCTCCCGCGCTGACGCGGAAGTTGATGTCGGCCAGGATGTTGCGGCCGCGGCCATACGATTTGAAGACGTGCTGGAATTCGATCATGGCGGCTGTCGGATGAAGCCGCAATAGTAACTCGGGGACAGGGATGCGGACGCATTCCCGCGTGATGAAGACGTTTCCAAAACACGCGTGTGACCGTGCGGAAACACAAGATCTTCCAACGAAAAGCCGTCCCCATTTTTCATGGTGGACGATCGTTTTATTGATCCAGTGTCCCTATATTTCGAGGGAATTCCCCGATGCGCCGCTTGCTGCGCCGCCGCTACCATTCGGCGCATGTGCAGGGCCCACACGGCCCGGTTACCGGCTTCGATTCACCCACACGGAGATCACGATGAAAGTACTGAAACTCGCTGCTGTCGGCGCCGCCTTGTTTGCTGCTTCCGCAGCTTCCCATGCGGGCGCGACCTTCGACAACGTCAAGAAGAAAGGGTTTGTACAGTGCGGCGTTTCCACGGGCATTCCGGGGTTCTCGATCGCGGACAGCAAGGGTGAATGGAAGGGCCTGGACGTGGACCTGTGCCGCGCCATCGCCGCCACCATGTTCGGCGACGCCAGCAAGATCAAGGTCACGCCGCTGAACACGCAGCAGCGCTTCACCGCGCTGCAGTCCGGCGAGGTCGACGTACTGACCCGCAACACCACCGTCACGCTGACGCGCGACACCACGCTGGGCCTGATCGGCGTGGGCGTGAACTACTACGACAGCCAGGGCGTGATGGTCTCCAAGGACCTGAACGTCAAGAGCGCCAAGGAACTGAACGGCGCCACCATCTGCGTGCAGCCCGGCACCACCACCGAGCTGAACCTGGCCGACTGGTTCCGCGGCCAGAAGATCGAATTCAAGCCCGTCGTGATCGACAAGTACGACGAGATCATCCGCGCCTTCTCGGCCGGCCGCTGCGATGCCTTCACGACCGACAAGTCGCAGCTGGCCTCGACCCGCACCACGCTCGAGAACCCGGACAAGTACGTGATCCTGCCGGAAGGCTTCTCCAAGGAGCCGCTGGGCCCCATGGTGCGCCAGGGTGACGAGCAATGGTTCAATGTGGTCCGCTGGTCGCTGAACGCCATGCTGGAAGCCGAGGAATACGGCATCACCAAGGCCAACGTCGACGAGATGACCAAGAGCACCAACCCCAACATCCAGCGCATCCTGGGCGTGACCCCGGGCATGGGCAAGAACCTGGGCGTGGATGACAAGTGGGCCTACAACATCATCAAGCAGGTGGGCAATTACGGCGAGAGCTTCGAGACCACGCTCGGCCAGAAGAGCGCCATGAAGCTTGAGCGCGGCCTGAACGCTTCGTACAAGAACGGAGGCCTGATGTACGGCTGGCCCGTGCGCTGACACGCGGGGCTGCCCGGGGGCGGGACCCGATGTCCCGCCCTGCCCGCCGCGAGCGGGCGGCAGGAGTGGGCGGCGCGACCCGCAAGGCGCCGCCGCCCGGTATCCGACTTCTGTAGAAGTGATTCATGACGAATTCCAACAATAATGCCCATCAGCCGGCGCCGCGGCCTTCCGCGGGCGCCCAGCTTGCTCCCAAGCGGCGGCTGAACTGGAACGATCCGGGCGTGCGGGCGGTGGTGTATCAGGTGGTTGCGCTGGGCGCTGTAGCGCTGGCCGTGTGGTTCCTGGTATCGAACACCCTGCACAACCTGGCGGTGCGCAACATCGCCACCGGTTTCGGCTTCCTCAATCGCGAGGCCGGCTTCGCCATCGGCGAGACACTGGTTTCCTACACACCCGCCGACACTTATGGCCGCGCCATCTGGGTCGGTCTGCTCAACACCCTGCGCGTGGCGGTCATCGGCATCGTGCTGGCCACCCTCCTCGGCACGCTGATCGGCATCGGCCGGCTGTCGAAGAACTGGCTGATCGCCAAGATCACTTCGATCTACGTCGAGGTTATGCGCAACGTGCCGCTGCTGCTGCAGCTGTTCTTCTGGTACGCGCTGATCACGGAAAACATGCCGGGTCCGCGCCAGGCGCACAACCCGCTGCCGGGCGTGTTCATCTCCAACCGCGGCCTGAAGGTGCCGGGGCTGGAGGGCAACTCGCTGGACTGGATGCTGGTCGGGCTGGCCGTGGCCATCGTCGCCATCCTGTTCCTGGGCCACTGGGGCAGGAAGCGCCAGGAAGCCACCGGACGCGTGTTCCCGCTGGGCCGCGCCGCCATCGGCCTGATCGTGCTCGGCCCGCTGGCCGGCTGGCTGGCCAGCGGCGCCTCGCTGACGCTGGACATGCCGGAACTGAAGGGCTTCAACTTCTCGGGCGGCCTTACGCTGTCGCCGGAATTCGCCGCGCTGCTGGCCGGCCTGGTGATCTACACCTCGGCCTTCATCGCCGAAGTGGTGCGCTCGGGCATCCAGGCGGTGAACAACGGCCAGTGGGAAGCGGCCGGCTCGCTGGGCCTGCGCCGTCCGCTGGTGCTGCGCCTGGTGGTGTTGCCGCAGGCGCTGCGCGTGATCATCCCGCCGATGACCAGCCAGTACCTGAACCTGACCAAGAACAGCTCGCTGGCCGTGGCCATCGGCTATCCGGACATCGTGTCGGTGGTCAACACCACGCTGAACCAGACGGGCCAGGCGATCGAGGGCATCCTCATCATCATGGCAGCCTACCTGACGGTCAGCCTGTCGATCTCGATTTTCATGAACTGGTACAACAAGCGCATCGCGCTGGTGGAGCGTTGAGATGAGCAGCACTACGCATACCCCCAGTGAAGGCCTGCCGCCGCCCAAGACGCATACCGGCCTCTGGGCCTGGCTGCGCAGCCGCCTGTTTTCCTCGCCGCTGAACATCCTCATCACGGTGCTGGCCGCCTGGTTCCTGCTGATGGCGGTGCCGGCGCTGGTGGAGTGGGCCTTCATCAAGGCCAACTACACGGCCAGCAACGCCCAGGAATGCCGCCAGTCGGTGGGCGGAGCCTGCTGGGCCTTCATCATTGAAAAGCACCGGTTGATCCTGTTCGGCACCTATCCGTTCGACGAGCAATGGCGCCCGCTGATCGCCACCATCATCCTGGTGGCGGTGATCGTGTGCAGCGGCATCCGCCGTTTCTGGAACTGGAAGCTGGCCCTGATCTGGACCGTCGGCCTGACGGCCGTCGCGCTCCTGATGTGGGGCGGCGTGTTCGGCCTGAGCTACGTCGAGAACGCGCGTTGGGGCGGTCTGCCGCTCACGTTGATCCTGTCGACCTTCGGCATCGCCTTCGCCTTCCCCATCGGCGTGCTGCTGGCCCTGGGCCGGCGCTCGAAGATGCCGGCGATCAAGGCGCTGTGCGTCGTGTACATCGAGCTGATCCGGGGCGTGCCGCTGATCAGTCTGCTGTTCATGTCCTCGGTGATGCTGCCGCTGTTCCTGCCGGAAGGCTTCTCCATCGACAAGCTGCTGCGCGCGCAGATCGCCATCATCATGTTCGCGGCGGCCTACATCGCCGAGACCGTGCGCGGCGGTTTGCAGGCGATCCCCAAGGGGCAGTACGAAGGCGCGGATTCGCTGGGCCTGAACTACTGGCAGCAGATGCGCAAGATCATCCTGCCGCAGGCGCTGAAGATCGTGATCCCGCCGCTGGTGAGCATCTTCATCGCGCTGTTCAAGGACACCTCGCTGGTGGTGATCATCGGCATCTTCGACCTGACGCTCGCGGCCAAGGCGGCCCTGTCCGACGCGGCATGGCGCGGGTTCGGGGTGGAGGCGTACCTGTTCATCTCGCTCATCTACTTCGTGTTCTGCTTTTCCATGTCCAAATACAGCCAGGCGCTGGAACGGCGACTGGCCACTGGCCACGCGCGCTAGCCACTACCGCGCGTCCGCCGCGAGGCGGGCGCGCACAGCGATATCTACGGGAGTACAGGCATGTCTGATGCCATCATTCGTTTGCAGGACGTGAACAAGTGGTACGGCCAGTTCCACGTTTTGCGCAACATCAACCTGGACGTGGCGCCGGGGGAACGCATCGTGGTCTGCGGACCGTCGGGTTCCGGCAAGTCCACCATGATCCGTTGCATCAACCGGCTGGAAGAGCACCAGAAGGGCCACATCATTGTGGACGGCACCGAGCTCACCAACGACCTCAAGCACATCGAGACGATCCGCAAGGACGTGGGCATGGTGTTCCAGCACTTCAACCTGTTCCCGCACCTGACGGTGCTGGAGAACCTGACGCTGGGCCCCATGTGGGTGCTGAAGAAGCCGCGCGCCGAGGCCGAGGCCACGGCCATGAAGTATCTGGAGCGCGTGCGCATCCCCGACCAGGCCAAGAAGTTTCCCGGCCAGCTGTCCGGCGGCCAGCAGCAGCGCGTGGCCATCGCGCGTTCGCTGTGCATGAGCCCCAAGATCATGCTGTTCGATGAGCCGACCTCGGCGCTCGACCCCGAAATGGTCAAGGAAGTGCTGGACGTGATGGTGAGCCTGGCCCAGGAAAGCGGCATGACCATGCTGTGCGTGACCCACGAAATGGGCTTCGCGCGCAAGGTGGCCAACCGCGTCATCTTCATGGACCGTGGCGAGATCATCGAGCAGAACAGCCCGGACGAGTTCTTCGACAATCCGCAGAACGAACGCACCAAGCTGTTCCTGAGCCAGATCCTGCATTGACGGGCGGCGAATCCGGCATGAAAAAGCCGCCTTCGGGCGGTTTTTTCATCGTCGGGCCGCTGCGGTATGCTACGAGCCGCCATTCAAGCGTAGACAGGAGCAAGACCCCATGAACCAAGCCCCCCGCAGCGCCGTCCGTCGCGTCCTGCTGAGCGGCGCCGTGGCGCTGGCCGCCGCGCTGTCCTTCGGCGCGCCCGCCCAGGCCCAGAACACCGATTTCCCCACCAAGCCGCTGCGCTTCGTGGTGCCTTACCCGCCCGGCGGCCCGCTCGACACCATGGCCCGCATGCTGGCCGAGAAGGTGCGCGGCTCGCTGGGCCAGCCCGTCATCGTCGAGAACCGCTCTGGCGCGGGCGGCAACATCGGCGCCGACCTGGTGGCCAAGGCGCCGGCCGACGGCTACACGCTGGTCATGGGCGCGGTGGCGACCCACGCCATCAACCCCTGGCTGTTCGCCAACCTGCCGTATGACCCGGTCAAGGACTTCGCGCCGGTCACCATCGTGGCCTCGGTGCCGAACGTGCTGGTCATGAACGTCGAGTTCGCGCAGAAGAACAAGATCGAGAAGCTGGCCGATCTGATCGATTACGCCAAGAAGAATCCCGGCAAGCTGAACTACGGCTCGGGCGGCAACGGCAGCGCCGGCCACCTGTCCGGCGAGCTGCTCAAGGCGCGCGCCGGCATCAGCGTCGAGCACATTCCCTACCAAGGCGCCGCGCCCGCGCAGCTGGCGCTGCTGTCGGGCCAGTCGGACTTCATGTTCGATAACCTGGCCGCGTCCGCGCCGCTGATCAAGGATGGCAAGGTCAAGGCGCTGGCCGTGACCACCGCCAAGCGCTCCTCGTTGCTGGCCGATGTGCCCACCGTGGAAGAGTCCGGCGTCCAGGGCTTCGACCTGGGTACCTGGTTCGGCGTCTTCACCACGGGCGGCACGCCCGCGCCGGTGGTCGCCAAGCTGAACCAGGCCTATGCCGACGCGATGAAGCAGGACGACGTCAAGCAGCGCCTGCTGACCATGGGTTCGGAAGCGGGCCCGATGACGCCCGAAGCCTTCGCCGGATTCGTCAAGAATGAAAAGGCCAAGTACCAGGAGATCGTCAAGATCTCGGGCGCCAGCCTGAACTGATACGGCAAGAAGCATCCACGGCCCGGCGTCCCAAGCGCCGGGCCGTTTTCATTTCGCGTTTTGATGTTGGTGCGCCGGTTCAGTCGTTCGCGCCGTCGAGCGGGGCGCTCAGCAGACCGTCGATCAACCGCGCCAGCTGCTGGCGGTCCACGTCCAGGTTGGTGCAGCCGTATTGGTCAGGGTCGCGGTTGACCCAGGCGCCCGCCGCGCGCCAGCTGGCGCCCTCGGGCTCCAGCCGCAGCGCATAGATCCAGGTGCCGGTCCAGCTGCGGTGCAGGCACAGCTGGCCGTCTTCCAGGTAGATGAACCACTTGTCTTCCATCTCCTGCGGGATCAGGCCCTGGCGCAGGCGCGCGTACTGGTCGGCGTCGTAGACGGCGTCGAAGGGCAGGTCGGCGCGCTTGGCGGGCGCCGGCAGGCGCTTCCAGGAGTCGGCTCGGGCGATGGGCATGGCGGCGTTGTGTCCTATGCGATGCGGAAGGTTCCGAATACTACGGTCCCGCCACGCATTTGTCTGCCGCCACGCCTGTCCTGCCTCGATCTACATCTTGCACTCGGCCGCGTGCACGTCGGTGTGGTCGCGCGCCAGCACCTTGACGTTCTTGTAGACCAGCTTGCCGTCCGCGCCTTCCTCGATGTGCAGCAGGTACCAGTCCTGCACCGGGTGCTGGTTGGGGCCGAACCTGAACTTGCCGCGCACGCTGGGGAAGTCGGCGCGGCGCAGCGCGTCGCGGAATGCGTCGGGCTTGCCGGCGATGTCGCCGCCGACCGCCTTCAGGCCGGATCCGATCAGGTTGGCCGTGTCGTAGGCCTGGGCCGCGTAGGCGGTGGGCGCGCGCTTGTAGGCCTTGGTGAAGGCGTCGACGAAGTGCTTGTTCTGCGGATTGTCCAGATCGGCGCTCCACAGCGAACTCAGGTAGAAGCCCTTGCCGGCGCTGCCGGTGGCGGCCAGCATGCGGTCGTCCATCGAGTAGATCGGCGTGATCATCTTGATCTTGCCGGCCAGCCCGGAATTGGCGAACTGCTTGGTCAGGTTGATGCCCGCGCCGCCGGGATGGAACTGGAACAGCGCGTCCGGATCCAGCGAACGGATGCGCGCCAGTTCCACCGAGAAATCTGATTGATCGAGCTTGGTGTAGATCTCTTCGACGATCTCGCCCTTGTAGGCGCGCTTGAAACCGGCCACGGCGTCGCGCCCGGCCTGGTAGTTGGGCGCCATGACGACCACGCGCCTGGCGCCCAGGTCGTTGGCGGCCATGCCGGCGGTGTCGGCGTAGGAGTCGTTCTGGAACGCCACCGAGAAATAATTGGGATTGCAGGCGCGGCCGGCGTAGTTCGACGGCGCGGCGTTCAGGCTGACGTAGAAGCCGCCGGCATTGAGCACGGCGGGCGCGACTGCGGCCAGCACGTTCGAGAAGTTCACGCCGGTGAACAGGCGCACGCCGCTCTGCACCATCCTGTCGGCGCTCTGCTTGGCGTTGGCCGGCTTGAGCGCGTCATCCTCGACGCGCACGTTGACCGGCACCCCGCCGAGCTTGCCGCCGCCTTCCTGGACGGCCAGCATGAAGGCGTCGCGCTCGTCCTCGCCGATATAGCCGGCGGGCGTGGACAGCGTGCCGATGAAACCGATGTCCACGGGTTTTTGCTGCGCGCCGGCGGCGTGCGCGTACAACGCCAGCAGCGTGACGGCCGACGCGGCGACGCGTCGGACGGCGCGTCGGGACGCGTTGGTGGCGGGTGTTGCGGCAATGCGGACGGCGCCGCGGGTCGATGCGTGCTTCATGTCGTCTCCTCCTGTGCCTGTTTTTCTATGGCTGGATGGGTCCCGCGAGGCATTGCTCCACTTTCCAGCCGTAGAGCCATTGCAACGCGTCCTGGAACTGGGACTGGCTGCGGCCGGTCCACAGCGAATTGCGCACGGTGCGTTCGACGCCGCGCGCGTGATACAGCCGGCCCATCTCGCGCGTGGACCAGACCACGCGGGCGCTGCGCGGGATGCGGACCGACTCGTAGCGCCGGAAGGCGGCTTCCAGGTCATGGCCGCAGGCGCGCACGGCCTCGCCCAGCGTCACGGCGTCTTCCAGCGCCATGCAGGCGCCTTGCGCCATGTACTGGGTCATGGGATGCGCGGCGTCGCCCAGCAGCGTGACGCGTCCCTGGCCCCAGTGCTCGACCGGCTCGCGGTCGGCGGTGGCCCAGCGCTTCCACGAAGTGGGCCGGTCCAGCATCTGGTGCGGGCGCGGGTGTATGTCCTGGAAGTACGACAGCACTTCTTCCTTGCTGCCGTCGCGCACGCCCCATTCCTCCTGCTCGCGGCTGTGGAAGGTGACGACCAGGTTGTATTGCTGGCCGCCGCGCAGCGGATAGTGGACCAGGTGGCAGTGCGGGCCGGCCCAGAGCACGGGCGCGTTGATGCGCAGTTCCTCGGGCATGTTGTCGCGCTCGACCACGGCCCGGTAGACCACATGGCCGGTGACGCGCACCGGATCGCCCACCATCCGCTGGCGGATCACGGACTTGACGCCGTCGGCGCCGATCACGGCATCGGCCTGGTAGCGGCGGCCCTGCGTGTCCACCACGTCGACGCGCCCGCCTTGCTGCGACACGTCGGCGATCTGGGTGGAGGTGTGGAAGCGGATCAGCGGGTCCTGTCGCACGGCTTCCAGGATGGACAGGTGGATGTCGGCGCGGTGGATGACGGCGTAGGGGCCGCCGAAACGGGCGCGGAAGTCCTCGCCCGTATCGATGCGCACCACCTCGCGGGCATCGACCGCGTCCATCATGATGATGTGGTCGGTGAAGACGGCGCGCTCGCGCGCGGCGCGGCCGACGCCCAGTGCGTCCAGCGCCGCGAAGGCGTTGGGGCCGAGCTGGATGCCCGCGCCGATCTCGCCGATCCGCGAGGCCTGTTCCAGCAGTTGCACCGCCACGCCCTGGCGCGTGAGCGCCAGCGCCGCGGCCAGGCCGCCGATGCCGCCGCCCACCACGATGACCGATTGTCGCGCGGCGCTGTCCGCCCTTGCCGTGTTCATGCCTGTTCCCCTGCCGCCGTTGTGTCCATCGTCATTATTCATGCCACCGCCGAGGGCGGCGTTGCCCGTTCAGTCCTGGCCGCCCAGGAACGCGCCTTGCTCGCGCAGGCGCGCCTGCAAGACCGCCACGGGCAGTTCAGCCGGCAGCGTGCCGGCCTTCAACGCCAGCGCCGCCGCGGCGCCGGCGGCCTCGCCCATCGCGAAGCAGCTGCCGCTGACGCGCGCGGCCGACTGGCCCTCGTGCGTCATGGACGCGCAGCGGCCGGCCACCAGTACGTTGCGCGCCACGCCGGCGCCGCGTCGCGGCAGCATCATGCGGTAGGGCAGCTGGTTGTAGCCGCGCGATTCGGGAATGGGCGGCCACAGCCATTTCACGTCGCCGGCCATGTGCATCTCCAGCGGCCAGCCGTTCACGCCGATGCTGTCGTCGAAGTCGGCGCAGCCCAGCACGTCGTCCTGCGTCAGCATGTACTCGCCGACGATGCGCCGGGTTTCGCGGATGCCGAGTTGCGGCGCGATGTCCAGCACATAGGCCTGCTCGAAGCCCGGCACCTTGGCGCGCAGGAAGGCCAGGTACTGCACGATCTGGCGGCGGCCTTCCAGCTCGCCGGCCGACAGCGATTCGGCGTCGGTGCCGTCGGCCGCGCCGCCATCGGCATCGGCCAGCTGGGTCACGTTGACCCGCCATTCGTAGTCGTGCTTCTGCGGACGCACGATGGCGCCCCGGCGCGGGAAGGTGAATTCGCCGCTGGCGGCGGCCGCGTCCATCAGCGCCGGTATGGTCTTCCAGGCTTCCTGCGCCCGCGCGCCGTCGACGTTGCCGACCTTGAACATCAGCGTGGGATAGAGCATGCCGCCGTGGGCGTCGCCCTTTTCAAAGGGCAGGCCGGCCCAGGCCGCCAGGTCGGCGTCGCCGGAGCAGTCGATGAAGACGCGGCCGCGCACCGCGCGGCGGCCCGACTTGGTTTCCAGGAATAGCGTGTCCACGTCGCCATCGGCGCCGCGCGCCATGCCGGTGGCCAGCGCATGGAACAGGACGCCGGCGCCGCTGTCCCGCAGCAGGCCGTCGGCCGCGCACTTGAGGGCCGAGATGTCGTAGGCCTGGGCGTGGATCTTGCCCAGGATCAGGTGAGGCTCGTTCAGCCCGTCCAGCGCGCGCATGCGGTCCAGCAGCTCATCCGTCATGCCGTGCACCACCTGCCGGATCGTGCCGCGCACGTTGGCGTGCAGGCCGCAGAAGTTCGACACGCCGGCCGCCGTGCCCATGCCGCCCAGGAAGCCATAGCGCTCGACCAGCAGCACGCTGGCGCCGTTGCGCGCGGCGCTGACGGCAGCCAGCAGGCCGGCCGGGCCGCCGCCCAGCACGACGACATCGTATTCGCCGTGCAGCGGGGTCTGGCGGGCGGGTTCGGTGATGTGCATCCGTGTCTCCTTGTCGGCGCGGCGCGCCTACTGGCCCTTGATGCCGAGTTTCTTGATGATGGGGCTCCAGCGTTGCAGCTCGTCGTCCATGTAGGCGCGGAACTGCGCGGGCGTGTCGCCCACCGGATCCATGAACTGGGCCTGCAGGCGCTTGGCGACCTCCGGATCGCGGATCGCCTGGATCAGCGCGTCGGACAGTTTCTTCTGGATGTCGGCCGGCGCCTTGGACGAGATGACGAAGCCGATCCAGGCCGAGCCCTCGATGCCCTGCACGCCAGCCTCGGCCAGCGTGGGAATCTCTGGCAGCAGCGCCGAGCGCTTGGAAGAGGTCACCGCCAGCGCTTTCAGCCTGCCGTCCTTGACCATGGGCATGACCGCGATGGGCGGCAGCGCGCCGAATTGCGTGTCGCCCGACATCAGCGAGGTCAGCGCGGCCGGCGACGAGGGATAGGGCACATGCGTGGCGCGCGCGCCGATCTGCTGCAGCAGCAGTTCCACCGCCAGGTGGGACACGGTGCCCGTGCCGGTCGAGGGGAAGTTGTACTTGTCCGGGTTCTTCTTCAGCGCGTCCAGCAGCTGGCCGACGTTGGCGATGCCGGAACCGGCCGGCACCACCAGCACGTTGGGCTGGTGCACCGCCAGCGTCAGCGGCGCCAGGTCGGTGGCGGGCGCATAGGGCAGCTTGTCGAACAGCAGCGTGTTGTTCACCAGCGGGCCGGTGATGGACACGCCGAAGGTGTAGCCGTCGGGCTTGGCATTGGCGATGGCATAGGTGCCGATGTTGCCGCTGGCGCCGGGCTTGTTCTCGACCACGATGCTCTGGCCGAGCAGCGCGCCCGCTTTCTCGGTGACGATGCGCGCCACCTGGTCCGGGCTGGAGCCGGGGCCGAACGGCACCAGCGCCTTGAGCGGCTGGCTGGGCCAGGCCTGGGCCTGGGCGGCGGCAAGCGGCGCCAGCGCGGCGAGGGCCAGCGCGACGGCGCTTGCGGCCTGGGTCAATGGCTTATGCATGGTTGTCTCCCGCGTCCTTCATGGCATCGAAGTAGGTCTGTTCATTGGCGATGAAGGCCGCCACCATGGCGCGATAGGCGGCGTCGACCACCTGCTCCAGATTGGCGAAGCCCTGGTTGTGGCGCTCGGCCAGGCGGCGCGCCTTTTCAAAGACTTCGGCCTGGCGCGCCGGGGCGCTGACCTGGTAGGCGTCGCGCTTGAAGCGGGCGGCGTCCTTCACGTACATGGCGCGCTCGGCGATCAGCTTGACGATCTGGTCGTCCAGCCGGTCGATGTTGGCGCGCACGTCGGCCAGCGTGGCGCACAGGGGCCGGTAGTCCGGGTCCAGGTATTCGCGCAGCGGACGGCCTTGGGTATCGGGTTCTTGCATGGTTTCCTGCTGTGGCTATTGGATGTAGTCGGGCTGCTGGGCGGGCGCGGCCCGCTGGAAGGCGGGCTGGGCGACGCAGTGCTCATGGACGCGCATGACATGGGCGTATGGCGTCAGATCGCAGCCCATGCGCTGCGCGTTGGCCACCTGGGGCACCAGGCAGCAGTCGGCCAGCGTGGGCGCGTCGCCGAAGCAATAGGCGCCGTGGCCGTGGCGTTGCAGCAGCGCCTCGACGGCGGCCATGCCCTCGGCGATCCAGTGGCGATACCAGTCGGTCTTCTGCGCGTCGCTGGCGCCCAGCACGTCCTGCAGGTAGCGCAGGATGCGCATGTTGTTGACGGGATGGATGTCGCAGGCGATGGCCAGCGACAGTTCCAGCACGCGCGCCCGCGCCATCGCATCCGTGGGCAGCAGGCGCGGCTCGGGATGGGTGGCGTCCAGGTAGTCGATGATGGCCAGCGACTGCGACAGCTGCGTGTCGCCGTCGATCAGCAGCGGCACGCCGGCGGACGGGTTCAGCGCCACATATCCGGCGGCGCGCTGTTCCTGTTTGCGCAGGTTCACCGGCAGGTATTCGTAGGACAGTCCCTTGAGCGCCAGCGCGATGCGCACGCGGTACGAGGTGGAGCTGTTGAAGAAGTTTTGCAGTTGCATGGGCGGCTCTTCGCGGAAGGTCTCAGGCCATGCGCACGCTGAGCGTGCCCAGGCCGTCCACGCCGCCGGTCATGAGGTCGCCGCGCACCACCGGGCCCACGCCTTCGGGGGTGCCGGTATAGATCAGGTCGCCGGCTTCCAGACGGAAGTACTTCGACAGGTAGGCCACGGTCTCGGCCACTGACCAGATGAGCTTGCCGATGTCGCTGCGCTGCTTGTCGCGGCCGTTGACCTGCAGCCAGATGCCGGTGCGGGCGATGTCGGGCAGCGCGGCGGCGGGGCGCAGCGGGCCGATCGGCGCGCTCTGGTCGAAGGCCTTGCCCAGCTCCCAGGGGCGGCCGGCCTCGCGCATCTTCATCTGCAGGTCGCGGCGTGTCATGTCCAGGCCCACGGCATAGCCCCAGACATGGTCCAGCGCGTTTTCCACGGCGATGTTCGCGCCGCCCTTGCCGATGGCGGCGACCAGCTCGATTTCATAGTGCAGGTTGGCGGTCTCGGGCGGGTAGGGCAGCGACAGCGTCTCGCCTTCGGCCACCGGCACCACGGCATCGGCCGGCTTGCAGAAGAAGAAGGGCGGTTCGCGGTCCGGGTCGAAGCCCATCTCGCGGGCATGGGCGGCGTAGTTGCGGCCCACGCAATAGACGCGGCGCACGGGATAGCGGTCGGCGCTGCCGGCCACGGGCACCGCGACGGGCGCGGCGGGGGCAAAGACGAAAGACATGGATCACCCTTCTGATGCGGGACTGTCGGAAAACGGAAAGGCGCGCGGGGGGCCGCGCGTTCAGTCGGCGCGCGCTTCGCGCCAGACGCCCAGCGCGGCCTGCACCGGGCGGTCGGAATAGCTGAACAGCGTGGCGTCTTCCAGCGCCGCCAGCTGCAGCGGCTGCCAGGACGGCGCCACGAATACGTCGCGCGGGCCGAAATGGAATTCCTGCTCGCCGATGCGGGCCGTGCCGCGGCCCTCCACCACGCAGTAGACGGTGGAGTCGGTGCAGCGGCTGGTCTTGCCCTGGAAGCCGGCGGGCAGGAGCTGCATGAAGGTGGCCATGGTGGGCATGGGATAGCCGCCCGTGGCAGGGTTCAGGTAGCGCAGCTTGACGCCGTCCCAGGGGTCCAGCTCGCCGTGGCGGTAGAGCTGATCCAGCGCCTCGCGGCTGCGCTCATACGGGTAGTTGAAGATCGGCGAGGTGCCGCCCGTCGCCTGGTGGCGCACCGGCGCCATGTTGTGGCCGTAGCGCGCCATGCTGTCGCCCTCGGGGCGGGTGACGGGCTGGGTGGCCGAGGGGTAGTTCTCGGCAAAGCCCGCGTCCAGGAAGCGCAGCAGCGGGATGTCCAGGCCGTCCAGCCAGACCACCGGCTCGCCGCCGTCGGCGCTGTCGGCGTTGCCGTGGTCATGCCAGGTCCAGGACGGGGTGATGATGAAGTCGCCGGGGCGCATGGTGGTGCGCTCGCCATTGACCGCCGTGTAGGCGCCGCGTCCCTCGACGATGAAGCGCAGCGCGGATTGGGTGTGGCGGTGGCTGGGCGCGATCTCGCCGGGCAGGATCAGCTGCAGGCCGGCGTACAGGCTTTGCGTGATGCTGGCCTGGCCGGGCAGGCCGGGGTTCTCCAGGATCAGCACGCGGCGCACGGCTTCCTCGGCGCTGATCAGCGCGCCGGAGGCCATGACGTCGGCGCGCACGTCCTCGTACTTCCAGATGGCGGGCACGCAGCGCGGCGCGGGCTCGCGCGGCACCAGGTTGTGCAGCGACTCCCATAGCGGGGCCATGTGCTTCTTGGCGATGCGCGCGTAATAGGCGGCGCGATCCGCGCCGGCGGTGTGGCTGTCCTGCATGCTTGTCTCCTGGGCGAGCCGGTTCAGGCCGGCTTCTGCTCGGGACCGTCGCGGCGGGGCGCGGTCCGGATGGTGGAGACGATTATGCGCAGGCAGCTATGTGTTTTGAAATGAAATTATCTTATTATCCATACGAAGAAATATATATTTCAGAGACAAGCAAGGGGCTTGCATGGACTGGACCCACCGGTTGCGCCTGCGCAACCTGAAGATGCTGCTCAGCCTGGACCAGACCCGCAACATCAGCCATTCGGCGGCCATGCTCAATACCACGCAGCCCGGCCTGTCGAAGTGGCTGAAGGATCTGGAAGACGATATCGGCCTGCCGCTGTTCGAGCGGCACGCGCGCGGGCTGCGGCCCACGCCGCATGGCGACGTGCTGATCGCCCACGCGCGCCGCGTCGAGGCTCAGCTCGACCGCGCCGGCGAGGACATGGCCGCGCTGCGCGAGGGCGGCGGCGGGCGGGTGGTGATCGGCGCCTCGGGCGCGTCGGCGTCCGACACGGTGCCGCTGGCGGTGATGAAGCTGCTCGAGCGCATGCCGCAGGCGCGCGTGAAACTGGTCGAAGGCACCACCGACCGGCTGCTGGAGCAACTGGCGCAAGGTGGGCTGGACATCGTGGTGGGGCGCTCGGCGCCCGAGCATCACGATCCCGCCATCCGCTACGAGGCGCTCTATCTGGAACCCATCCACCTGGTGGGGGGGCCGCGCCATCCGCTGTTCGCCGTCGCGCAGCCGGACTGGCCGCAGCTGCTGTCGTACCGCTGGATCCTGTGGCCCAGGGGCACGCCCATCCGCAATGCGCTGGACGCCGCGCTGGCCGCCGCCGGCCAGGTCGCGCCAGCCGACCACGTGGAATCCAATTCGGTGACCATCAATCTCACGCTGCTCAACAACAGCGACATGATCGGCGTGGCCTCGCACCGCGCCGCGCTGCGCTTCTCGGAGCTGCGGGCCATGCGCATCCTGCCGGTGCGCCTGTCGGGCTTCGGCTCGGTGGCGATGTACTGGCGTGAGGACGCCTTCCGGCCGGCGGCCGTGCAGGAGGCGATGGCGGCCCTGCGCGCCACGGTGGCCGAACACGCGCCGGGCGCGGCGAGGTCCTGACATGCCCGCGTCCCGCCGTGGCCTGAATGCGCTGATCGCGCAGTGCCGCCGGCTGGAGGCGGAGCTGGACGGCGCCGGGTCCAGGGAGTCGACGGCGATGCATCGCTTCGTCGCCGAGATGGACGCGCATCGCGCGCCGCCGGGCATGTGGTCGCCGCTGGCGCTGGCGGTGCTGACGATGGCGGGCGGGGTGGGCGTGGGGCTGGGCCTGCTGAGCCTGCTGCTGCCGCTGGCGGGCGCGGCGGCGGCGGCCTTCGCGCTGGTACTGGCCTGCGCCGCGACCGCGCTGGTCCTGGCCATCGGCGTGGTGGCCTTCATGGGCGGACACGCCTACGGGCTGGTGCTGCTCAGGCGGCTGGCGCTGGGTCTGGCGGCCGCCGGCGCGCTGGGCCTGATCGCCTGGACTCAGGGCGACATGCGCGCGGTGGGGCCGGCGCTGGCGCTGTCCTGCGGACTGGGCGCCTGGCTGGTGCTGGACAGCAGTGCCTTCTATGTCTACGCCGGCTACCGGATGGCGCGGCGGGCGATGGACCGGCGCGAGGGCCGCCGGCGCTGACCGCGCCGGCGGTACCGGGCGCGGCCGCTACCTGGCGGTGTTGGACCAGCCCTTGGACAGCTCCACCGCCTGGCGCCAGCGCTGCATGCGGGCCGCGCGCACCGATTCCGGCCAGGCTGGCTGGAAGGTCCGCTCGGCTTGCCACTTGGAGGCGAACTCGTCTTGGCCGGACCAGAAGCCCACGGCAAGGCCGGCCAGGCCGGCCGCGCCCAGCGCGGTTGATTCCGATACGCGCGGGCGCACCACGGGCACGCCCAACAGGTCGGCCTGCATCTGCATGAGCAGGTCGTTGCGCGCCGCGCCGCCGTCCACGCGCAGCTCGGTCAGGGCGATGCCGCTGTCGCCGTTCATGCAGGTCAGCAGCTCGGCGCTTTGCAGCGCGATGGATTCCAGCGTGGCGCGGGCGATATGCGCGCGCGTGGTGCCGCGCGTCAGTCCGACCAGGGTGCCGCGCGCGTAGGGGTCCCAATGCGGCGCGCCCAGGCCGGCGAAGGCCGGCACCATGAACACGTCGTCGGTGTCGGCGACGCTGGCGGCCAGCGCCTCGATCTCTTCCGAGCGCTGGATAATGCCCAGCCCGTCGCGCAGCCACTGCACCGCCGCGCCGGCCACGAACACGCCGCCTTCCAGCATGTACGCAGGTTTCCAGGCGCCGGGCGAGCCGGCATCTGGCAGGCCCCAGCCCACGGTGGACAGCAGGTTGTTGGCCGAGCGCACCGGCTTGTCGCCAACGTTCATCAGCATGAAGCAGCCGGTGCCGTAGGTGTTCTTGGCCATGCCGGGCGTGAAGCAGGCCTGGCCGAAGGTGGCGGCCTGCTGGTCGCCAGCCACGCCGGCGATGGGGATGGGGCCGCCCAGCCATTCGGGCAGGGCGTTGCCGATCACCGCGCTGCTCGGCGCGATGCCGGGCAGCACGCTGCGCGGGATGTTCAGCAGCGCCAGGATGTCATCGTTCCAGTCCTGCGTGTGCAGGTCGAACAGCATGGTGCGCGAGGCGTTGCTGGGGTCGGTGCTGTGCACCGCGCCGCCGGTCAGCTGCCACACCAGCCAGGTGTCGACGGTGCCGAAGGCCAGTTCGCCGCGCTCGGCCATCTGGCGCGCGCCGGGCACGTGGTCGAGCAGCCAGGACAGCTTGGTGCCCGAGAAGTACGCGTCCAGCACCAGGCCGGTGCGGGACTGCAGGAAATCGGCGTGCCCGTCGGCGCGCAGCCGGTCGCACAGCGGCGCGGTGCGGCGGTCCTGCCAGACGATGGCGCGCGCCAGCGGGCGGCCGGTGGCGCGCTCCCAGATCAGCGTGGTTTCGCGCTGGTTGGTGATGCCGATGGCGGCTACGTCGGCCGCGGTGGCCGCGGCGTTGCGCAGCGCTTCGCGCGCCACGTCGAGCTGGCTGTGCCAGAGCTCGCCGGCATCGTGCTCGACCCAGCCCGGCCGGGGATAGTGCTGGTGGAATTCACGCTGGCCGACGCCGCGCACCACGCCGTCGCGGTCGAACACGATGGCCCGGGAACTGGTCGTGCCCTGGTCCAGGGCGAGGACAAACTCATTCGTCGTCACTTTGCTTTGCGCCGTTCAGGTGTGCCCCGGCCAGAGGCTCGAGGCGTCTAAAGGAGAAAACCGAGGCCGCGCACATCAGGCCGATGACGATGAAACCCGCGACCACGTCGCGTATGGCCAGCGTCTCGGCGCCGCGCAAGGTCATGCTGACGTTCAGCGTGACGGCGGCCACCCCCACGCCCAGGCTGATGCCCAACTGCTGCGCCATCGCAGCGAAGCTGCTGGCGCGGCTCATCTTGGCCGGCGGGATATCGGCATAGGTTAGCGTATTTACGCCGGTGAACTGCAGCGAGCGGAAGAAGCCGCCGACCAGCAGCACGGCGATCATCAGCCAGACCGGCGTGGTGGGCGTGAAGGCGGCGCTGGCGGCCACGAAGGCGCCGGCCAGCACCGCGTTGACGGTAAGCACGCGGCGAAAGCCGAAGTGCCTGACGATGGGCGTGGCCACGAACTTCATCAGCAGCGCGCCGGCGGCGCTGGCGAAGGTGATCAGTCCGGCCGAGAACGGCGTCAGGCCGAAACCCACCTGCAGCAGCATGGCCAGCAGGAAGGGCGTGGCGCCCACGGTGAAGCGGCACAGGTTGCCGCCCAGCGTGGAGATGGCGAAGGTGGGGATCTTCATCAGCGACAGGTCGATGATGGGATGCTCTACGCGCCTGGCGTGCCAGGCGTAGAGCAGGCCGCAGGCGGCGCCGGCGGCGAGCAGGCCCAGCAACGCGGGCAACGGCATGATGTCGCGGCCGATGGCCTCGAAGCCGCTGACCAGCATGGCCAGACAGGCAGCGCTCAGCAGGAAGCCCAGCCAGTCCAGGCCGGGCGCGCTTTCCTCGCGGATCTCGGCCACGTAGCGCAGCACCAGTGCGATGCCCAGCACGCCGATCGGGATGTTGATGAGGAAGATCCAGTGCCAGGACATGTAGGTGACCATGAAACCGCCCAGCGGCGGTCCGATCACTGGCCCCAGCAGCGCCGGGATGGAAAGGAAGGACATGGCCTTCAGCAGATCCTGCTTGGGCACCGTGCGCAGCAGGATGATGCGGCCCACCGGGACCATCATGGCCCCGGCCATGCCTTGCACGATGCGCGCCAGGACCAGCTGCGGCAGGTCCTGGGCCAGGGCGCAGGCGACGGAACTCAGGGTGAACAGGCCGATGGCGGCCACGAACACGCGCCGCGCGCCGTACCGGTCTGCCGCCCAGCCGCTGACCGGCACGAACACGGCCACCGACAGCAGGTAGGAGGTGATGGCCACGTTCAGCCGCACCGGTGTCGAATCCAGGGCCCGGGCCATGGCCGGCAGGGCGGTGGCCACCACAGTGGCGTCCAGCATCTGCATGAAGAGCGCGCAGCCCACGATGAAGGGAATCATCCGCGCCGCGCGCTGCGCGTCCGGGGTCGAGGGCGGAGCGGGATGGGCGGCTGCGGCGGTGTCTGCGGGCATGGCGGGAGGGGGCGTTGGGTGCCGGAAGATTGTAACGCCGGGGGTGGCCCGGGGTGCAGTAAACTCCCGGGATCAGAAACCCGCTGAAATTGGTGTCATGGCAACCAACTACGAATCCGAGATCACTCTTTTCCTGAAGGACTACAAGAAGTCCCATCCCGGCACCGAGGAGCGCCAGCGCGAAGGCCGCGCCCGCCTCTGGGACAAGCCGCAGGACCAGGAACTGCAGGAAGGCTTCCGCGCGGCCCGCGTGCCGCAAAAGCCGTACGTGTATCAGGCCGACTGATACCGTCGCGGCAGCCATGTCCAAGAACGGCTCCGTCCCAGGCGACGCCCTGGCCGCGCTCGTGGAACCGCCCGTCGACAGCACCCCTGACACGGTCGACAGCGTGGCCTTCGCTCGCCTTTACGGCGAGCCGCTGTTCCAGATGCCGACGGACCTGTATATCCCGCCGGATGCGCTGGAGATCTTCCTCGAGGCGTTCGAGGGGCCGCTGGACCTGCTGCTGTACCTGATCCGCAAGCAGAACTTCAACGTTCTGGACATTCCCATGGCGGATGTCACGCGGCAATACCTGTCGTATGTGGACCAGATCCGCATCCACAACCTGGAGCTGGCCGCCGAGTACCTGCTCATGGCGGCGATGCTCATCGAGATCAAGTCGCGCATGCTGCTGCCGGTCAGGAAGACCGACACCGGCGAAGAGCCCGAGGACCCGCGCGCCGAACTGGTCCGCCGCCTGCTCGAGTACGAGCAGATGAAGCTGGCGGCGCAGAAGCTCGACGCCATGCCCCAGCTGGGCCGCGATTTCGTCAGCAGCCACGCCGTGGCCGACCTGAGCGTGGAGCGCATGCTGCCCGAGGTCGATGTGGACGACCTGCGCGCGGCCTGGGCCGACATCATGAAGCGCGCGCGGCTCAACCAGCACCACCACATCACGCGCGAACAGCTGTCCGTGCGCGACCACATGACCCATATCCTGAGGCGCCTGAACGACGTGCGCTTCATGGAGTTCGGCGACCTCTTCATGGAGCGCATCCGCGAAGGCGCGCCCGCGGCCGTGGTCGTCGTGCATTTCATCGCCATGCTCGAGCTGGCCCGCGAATCGCTGCTGGAGATCACGCAGGCCGAGCCCTACGCGCCGATCTACGTGCGCCTGGCCTACACGAGCGTGGCCGCCGTCGCGGCCTGATCCGCCGGCGGGGCTGCGCCCAACCCCGGAGAATTCCCTTGAAAGTCGTCCACACCATCCAGGAACTGCGCGACCAGCTGCGCGGCCAGAACCGCGTCTCCTTCGTGCCCACCATGGGCAACCTGCACGAAGGCCACCTGTCCTTGATGAAGATGGCCCGCCAGCACGGCGACCCGGTGGTGGCCAGCATCTTCGTCAACCGGCTGCAGTTCGGGCCCAACGAGGACTTCGACCGCTATCCCCGCACGCTGGCGGCCGACATCGAGAAGATGGAGCGCGAGCGCGACGTCTACGTGCTGTTCGCGCCCGACGAGCGCGAGATGTATCCCGAGCCGCAGAACTACCGTGTGCAGCCGCCCGACGACCTGGGCGACATTCTGGAAGGCGAGTTCCGGCCCGGCTTCTTCACGGGCGTGAGCACCGTGGTGCTGAAGCTGTTTTCCTGCGTGCAGCCGCGCGTGGCCGTGTTCGGCAAGAAGGACTATCAGCAGCTCATGGTGGTGCGCAACATGTGCCGCCAGTTCCAGCTGCCGGTGGAAGTGCTGGCGCACGAGACCGTGCGCGCCGACGACGGCCTGGCGCTGTCCTCGCGCAACCGCTACCTGAGCGACGCCGAGCGCGCCGAGGCGCCGGCGCTGTACGCCGAGCTGCGCGCCATCGAGCAGCGGCTGGTCGCCGGCGCGACCGACTCGGCCGCGCTGGAGACCGAGGCCGCCGCCAGCCTGGCGCGCCGTGGCTGGCAGGTGGATTACATCTCGGTGCGCCGCCAGCGCGACCTGAAGCGTCCCGAGGCCGCCGACTTGGCCGCCGGCGAACCGCTGGTGGCGCTGGCCGCCGCCAAGCTGGGCGCGACCCGGCTGATCGACAACCTGGAACTGGCCTACCGGGTGTAGCCGCCGGGGGGCGGGCGCGGCCCGCCGCTGTCAGAATTGCCAGCTTACGGCCTGGCCAACGCCGCGGCAGACTGCGGGTATTCACAGGAATGCCAGCCGTCTTTGCCCATGCAGCTACGCTCCGATCTCGATTCCCTGCTTGCTTCGCTGACCCCTCGCGAACGCGAAATCGTCCTCTATGTGGCCACCGGCCGCGCCAACAAGGTCATCGCCATCGACCTGGACATTTCGCTGCGCACGGCCGAGGCCCATCGCGCCCACATCTTCGAAAAACTTGGCGTCCGCAACGCCATGCAGCTGGCGTGCCGGCTGTGCGAGCACTGGCGCGCGGGAGCGTCGCCGTTGCTGCGGCATCCCGACGCGGCCGCGGTTTGCGCTGGCGCTTCCGGTTCGTCCGCCTCCGCCGCTGCGTCCGATTCCTCCGGTTCTTGTTCGCGCCCTGTCCGTCCGGCCGCCCCGCGCGGCCGGGGCCGGTCCTAGCACGGGTCGCCAGGTCCGGAAACGCGCAGGCCCGCCAGAAGGCGGGCCTGTCGTGTCGCAGCCGGGCAGCCGGGATAGCTGCCCGCCGCGTTCAGCCGTTGCCGGCGGCGCTCAAGGGCACTGCGGCGCGGCGGCCTTGGCCAGCTCGTCGATCGGGTCCAGGTCGGGCTGGCGGGTCAGGTTGTAGTTCAGGTTGGGCGTCTGGCCGGCGATGGAGCGCACGCGCAGCACATTGTTGGCGGCGGCGGCGAATTCGGCGCGCACGTTGCCCTTGCCGTCCAGCAGGATCACGCGCGACGGGCGTTCGTCGGTGGCGTCCCAGCAGCCTTGCTCGACCACCGGCGCGCCCTGCTTGGCGTCGCTTTCCAGGTAGGCGACGCGGCCGCGCCAGCGGCCGTTGGGCGCCAGCGTCAGCGTCACGCGCTGCGCCGTGCACTGCATGGCGGGCGAGAAGCAGGGCAGCGTACCCATGTAGGTCTGCGGTTGCGGCACGAGGCTGTGCGCGGCGGCGCTGGGCGTGGATGCCGGCAGGGCCGGGGCGGGCGCCGCGCCCGAGGCGGCGCCGCTGTCGGCGCCTTCGGGCACGGGCTGGCCGTCCTCGGTGGTATGGCCCGCTTGCGCGGCCTGGGCCTGCTGGCTCGCGGTCTTGCGGGGGGCGTCGGGCTTGAGCGCGATCTGCACTTGCGACGGTGCGCGCAGGACGGTGCGGTAGCCGGCGCCGGAGCCTTGGGACTGGGCGTCCGTGACGGTGCTTTCAGCCGGAGGGTCGTAATAGCCTTCGGTGCGCTGTTGCGCGCAGCCGGCGATGCCGAGTGCCGAGCCGGCCAGCAGCAGCGCCATGATGTTGAATTTGCGGGGGCGGGTGGAGGTATCGTCGCGCGCGGTCATCATGGCAGCTTATCCGTGAATTGAGTCTGTCTCCGATTTTACGCACTTATGCGAAGATTCGATACGAATCCAATCGCCGCTCCGTCGAGCGGCCAGTCTTTATGCCCAAATTACGACACGTCCCCAGGCATGAACGCCTGGCATGCCTGCCCGGCCCCTCGCGTATCAGCGGGGCTCGGCCATGCGCCTGGCCGGACGGCGGGGGCGCATGACGGCCATGTGGCAAGCCTTTGACCTGCCTCAATCCCTGTTCCTGGCCCTGGCGGCGCTGGCCGGCCTGGCCGTGGGCGGCTGGCTGACGCTGCTGACCCATCGGCTGCCGCGCATGATGGAGCGAGAGTGGCAGGCGCATTGCCAGGAGTCAGCCGAGCCGGCCGCCGCCACGGAGCCGGCGTGCGCGCCGGTCTATGGCCTGCGCGCGCCGGTCTCGCATTGTCGGCAGTGCTCGGCGCCGGTCCGGGGCTGGCGCACGCTGCCGCTGGCGGGCTGGCTGCTGCTCAAGGGGCGCTGCGCGGCCTGCGGCGCGGCCATCGGCTGGCGCTATCCCGCGATCGAACTGCTGACCGCCGTATTGTTCGCCGCCTGCGCCTGGCGCTTCGGCCCCACGCCCATCGCGTTGTGCGGCATGGGCCTGTCGGCCTCCCTGGTGGCGCTGGCCTGGATCGACCTGGAGAGCACGCTGCTGCCCGACGCCATCACCTTGCCGCTGGCCTGGGCCGGGCTGCTGGTCAATCTGGGCGACGGTTTCACGCCGCTGCCGCTGGCGGTGCTGGGCGCGGTGGCGGGCTACGGCTTCCTGTGGCTGATCTTCCACGCGTTCCGCTACTTCACGGGGCGCGAAGGCATGGGCTACGGCGACTTCAAGCTGCTGGCCGCGCTGGGCGCATGGTTCGGGGTGGGCGCGCTGCCCATGCTGCTGCTGGCGGCGTCGCTGGCCGGCGTGCTGGTGGGCGGTACGATGACGCTGGCCGGCCGAGCCCGCCGTGGCCAACCCTTGCCTTTCGGCCCCTACCTGGCGTTGGCCGGGGTGGCGGTGCTGTTGCTGGGCGGCGAGCCCGGGCTGGCAAGGCTGTTGCCATGACCATCGAGCATGGCGCCGGCGCGCGAGCGGCCATACATGGGACGAAGCGATGAGCATATTCAAAATAGGTTTGACGGGGGGCATCGGCTCGGGCAAGTCGCGCGTGGCGGACATGCTGGCCGAATGGGGCGCGTCCGTGGTGGACACCGATGAGATCGCGCGGGCGCTGACCGCTGCCGGCGGTTCGGCCATGCCCGCGATCGAGCAGGCGTTCGGCGCCGAGGCGCTGGCCGAGGACGGCTCGCTGGACCGCGCCTGGATGCGCGAGCGCGCCTTCGCCGATGTCTCGGTGCGGCAGCGGCTGGAAGCCGTGCTGCATCCGTTGATCGGCGATGAGACAGAGCGCCAGGCCGACGCGGCGCGCGGCTGCTACCTGGTGTTCGTGGTGCCGTTGCTGGTCGAGTCGCTGCCGCGCTGGCGGCCGTGCGTGGACCGCATCTGCGTGGTCGATTGCGATCCCGCCACGCAGATCGCCCGCGTGCAGTCGCGCAGCGGGCTGACGGAGCCTGCCATACGGCGTATCATGGCGGCACAGGCTGCGCGGGCAAGCCGGCTGGCGGTCGCGGACGATGTCGTCGCCAACGATGGCGACACGACGCCAGAACAACTGCGCGCGCGGACGAAGACCTTGCATGAGCGTTGGTTGGCATTGGCGGCCGCAAGGCCGTGAGCCTGGCGCCGATGCGGCGCTCATGAATAACCCGGCCCACGCGGCCGACCCCTGACGGGCCTGCATATAGCGTGATTGTTTACGAATATCCCTTCAACGAGCGCATCCGCGCTTATCTGCGGCTGGAATACCTGTTCGACAGGCTGTTCTTCTTCGCTCGCGAGGGAGATTTCCGCCAGCACCAGGTTGCCGTCACCGCCTTGTTCGACCTGCTCGACGCCTGCGAGCGCACCGACATCAAGGGCGCGCTGCTGCAGGACCTGGAACGGCAGCGCCTGGCGCTTGGCGCATTGCGCGACCATCCTGGCGTGGCGCAGGACGCGCTCGAGGGCATGTTGCGCGAAATGGAGAAGGTCGCGCAAACGCTGTCGGCGACCGGCAAGACCGGCCAGTCGTTGCGCGAGAACGAATGGCTGACCAGCCTGCGCGGCCGCCTGTCGGTGGCGGGCGGCGCGATCCAGGTCGACATGCCCTCGTACTATTCCTGGCAGCACAAGCCCCAGGCCGCGCGCTGCGCCGACCTGCAGGCCTGGACCGCGCCCTTCGTCCCCCTGTACGACGGCCTGACGCTGGCGCTGCGCCTGTTGCGCGAGTCCGGCCGCAAGAGCGACACCGTGGCCGAGCAGGGCGCCTACCAGCAGATGCTGGGCGGCAAGCAGTTCCAGATGCTGCGCGTGTGGGTGGACCCGGCGCACGGCGTGTTTCCCGAGATCAGCGCCAATAAGTATATGATCTGGATACGTTTTTCCACCCAGGACGGGGATTTCAAGCCCCAGCCGGTGGCGCGGGACGTGCCCTTCCAGATGACGCTCTGCAATTCCTGAGCGCGGGCCTTTCAGGCCCTGATTCCTGTTGCGGGCTATTTCAGCGCGGCCGGGCATCATACGAATTCAACGTCGCCTAGTAGACAATACGGCTTTTCCCGCTCGCGCCGGATCCGCTTCCATGTCTCAAAGCCGTCCCGTTACTCCGCCTTCCCGTTGGACCCGACGCCGCTTGCTCGGGTGGGCCATTCTGCTGCTGGTCGTCGCCGGCATCGTATGGCTGGCGTTGCGGCCTTCGGCCAAGCCCGGCGCGGGCCGCCCCGGCGCGGGACGTGGCCAGATGGCCGCCATGGCCAACATGGCCGTGCCGGTGCGCGCGGCGGCCGCGGTCAAGCAGGACATCGACATCTATCTCAAATCCCTGGGCACGGTCACGGCCTATAGCACCGTCACCGTGCGCAGCCGCGTCAGCGGCGAGCTGGTCGACGTGCCCTTCAAGGAAGGCCAAATGGTCAAGGCCGGCGACCTGCTGGCACAGGTCGATCCGCGCGCCTTCCAGGTCGCGCTGGCCCAGGCCCAGGGCACCCAGATGCAGAATCTGGCCCAGCTGGAAAACGCCCGCCGCGACCTGCAGCGCTACCAGGCCCTGTACACGCAGGACTCCATCGCCAAACAGCAGGTCGACACGCAGGCCGCGCTGGTGCGCCAGTACGAAGGCGCGGTCAAGAGCGACCAGGCCAATGTCGACAATGCCAAGCTGCAGCTGGACTACTCGCGCATCACCGCGCCCATCAGTGGCCGTCTCGGCCTGCGCCAGGTGGACAAGGGCAACCTGGTGTCCAGTTCCGACACCAATGGCCTGGTGGTCATCACCCAGACCCAGCCCATCTCCGTGGTGTTCACGCTGCCCGAGACCCAACTGCCCGAAGTGCGGGCCGAGCTGGCGGCCGGCCACACGCTGACCGTGGAGGCCTATGACCGGGCCGATACCCGCCGCATCGCCACCGGCAAGCTGGAAACGCTGGACAACCAGATCGACGTCGCCACCGGCACGCTCAAGCTCAAGGCGCGCTTCGACAATGCCGACGACGCGCTGTTTCCGAACCAGTTCGTCAATGCCCGCCTGCACGTGACCACGCGCAAGGACGCCACCGCGATTCCCATCGCGGCGGTGCAGCAGGGCTCGGCCGGCGCTTTCGTCTTCCTGGTCCAGGACGACGATACGGTGGCCGTGCGGCAGGTCAAGCTGGGCGCCGTCAACAACGGCATGGTGGCGGTCAACGAGGGCCTGCAGCCCGGCGACCGGGTCGTGACCGAGGGCACCGACCGCCTGCGCGCGGGGGCCAAGGTCGACGTGGCCAAGGGATCGGACACGATACCCAAGTCGACCGACAAGTCGCTGGGCGCGGGCGCGCCCGCCGGCACCACCCCGGCCACCCGATAAGCGGACGCCGCCGTGAGCCCGTCGCGCCTGTTCATCCTGCGGCCCGTGGCCACCACGCTGTCGATGGTGGCCATCCTGATCGCCGGCTTCATCGCCTACCGGCTGTTGCCGGTGTCGGCCCTGCCGGAAGTGGATTACCCGACCATCCAGGTGACCACGCTGTACCCCGGCGCCAGCCCCGACGTGATGACCTCGCTGGTCACTTCGCCGCTGGAGCGTCAGTTCGGACAGATGCCGGGGCTGAACCAGATGTCGTCCACCAGTTCCGGGGGGGCGTCGGTCATCACGCTGCAATTCAACCTGAGCCTGCCGCTGGACGTGGCCGAGCAGCAGGTGCAGGCGGCCATCAACGCGGCCTCCAATCTGCTGCCCAACGACCTGCCGGTGCCGCCGACCTACAACAAGGTCAATCCGGCCGACGCCGCGGTGCTGACGCTGGCGATCACCTCGCCGACCATGCCGCTGCCGCAGGTGCGCGACCTGGTGGACACGCGCGTCGCGCAGAAGCTGTCGCAGATTCCGGGCGTGGGCCTGGTCAGCGTGGCCGGCGGGCAGCGGCCGGCGGTGCGCGTGCAGGTCAATCCGCAGGCGCTGGCCGCCAACGGCATGTCGCTGTCGGACCTGCGCACGGCCATCGTCGGCGCCAACGTCAACCAGCCCAAGGGCAACCTGGACGGCCCGCTGCGCTCGACCACGATCAACGCCAACGACCAGCTCAAGACGCCCACCGACTACAACAGCCTGATCATCGCCTACAAGAACAACGCGCCGCTGCGCCTGTCGGACGTGGCGCGCGCGGTGGAAGGGGCCGAGGACGTGCGGCAGGCGGCCTGGGCGGGCGACAAGCCGGCCATCCTGCTGAACATCCAGCGCCAGCCCGGCGCCAATGTGATCGACGTGGTCAACCGGATCAACGCGCTGCTGCCGCAGCTGCGCGCGTCGCTGCCCGCCACGCTGGACGTGACCGTGGTGTCCGATCGCACCCAGACCATCCGCGACTCGGTGGCCGACGTGCAGTTCGAGATGCTGCTGGCCGTGGCGCTGGTGGTGATGGTGACTTTCGTGTTCCTGCGCAGCCTCACGGCCACCTTGATTCCCAGCGTGGTGGTGCCGCTGTCGCTGGTGGGCACCTTCGGCATCATGTACCTGGCCGGCTTCTCCATCAACAACCTGACGCTGATGGCGCTGACCATCGCCACCGGCTTCGTGGTGGACGACGCCATCGTCATGATCGAGAACATCGCCCGCCACATCGAGGAGGGCGAGAGCCCGCTGCAGGCGGCGCTCAAGGGAGCCTCGCAGATCGGCTTCACGCTGATCTCGCTGACCTTCTCGCTGATCGCCGTGCTGATCCCGCTGCTCTTCATGACCGAGGTGGTGGGCCGGCTGTTCCGCGAGTTCGCCATCACGCTGGCGGTGTCCATCCTGATTTCCCTGTTCGTATCGCTGACGCTCACGCCGATGATGTGCGCGCGCCTGCTGCGCGCCGAATCCGAGCAGCACCACGGCCGCTTCCACCAGATCACGGGCGGCCTTATCGACCGCGTTATCGCCGCCTATGACCGCATGCTGCAAGTGGTGCTGCGGCACCAGCCGCTGACGCTGCTGGTGGCCCTGGCGACCTTCGCGCTCACCGTGCTGCTGTACATCGTGATCCCCAAGGGCTTCTTCCCGCAGCAGGACACGGGCCTGATCCAGGCCATCACCCAGGCGCCGCAATCGATCTCCTTCACGGCCATGGCCGAGCGCCAGCAGGCCGCCGCCAGCAAGGCGCTGAAGGATCCTGACGTGGCCGCCGTGTCGTCCTTCATCGGCGTGGACGGCAGCAATGCCACGCTCAGCGCCGGCCGCATGCTGATCGCGCTCAAGCCGCATGCCGAGCGCAGCGGCGACCTGCGCGCGGTCATGGCGCGGCTGCAGGACTCGCTGGCCACGCAGGACGGCCTGACCGTCTACATGCAACCGGTGCAGGACCTGACCATCGAGGACCGCGTCAGCCGCACGCAATACCAGATGACGCTGTCCAATCCCGACCTGGGCGTGCTGAGTCTATGGACGCCCAAGCTGGTCGAGCGGCTGCGCCAGGTGCCCGGCCTGTCGGACGTGACCGACGATCTGCAGGACGAGGGCTTGCAGACCTGGGTGGAGATCGACCGTGACGCGGCCTCGCGCCTGGGCATCACCGCCGCCGTGGTCGATGAGGCGTTGTACGACGCCTTCGGTCAGCGGCTGATCTCCACGATTTTCACGCAGTCGAACCAGTACCGCGTGGTGCTCGAGGCGCAGCCGCAGTTCCAGACCAATCCGGCGGCGCTGGGCCAGATCCACGTGCCGACATCGACCGGCGGACAGGTGCCGCTGTCCTCGGTGGCGCGCATCACCGAAGGCAAGACCGTGCTGGCCGTGAACCGGCTGGATCAGTTCCCCATGGTGACCGTGTCGTTCAACCTGGCGCCGGGCGCCTCGCTATCCGGCGCCGTCGAGGACATCAAGGCCGCCGAGGCCGAGATCGGCATGCCGGCCGGCGTGGAGACGCGCTTCCAGGGCGCGGCGCTGGCCTTCCAGAATTCACTGACGAGCACGCTGTGGCTGATCCTGGCGGCGGTGGTCACCATGTACATCGTGCTGGGCGTGCTGTACGAGAGCTACATCCACCCCATCACCATCCTGTCGACCTTGCCCTCGGCCGGCGTGGGGGCGCTGCTGGCGCTGCTGATCAGCGGCACCGAGCTGGACATGATCGGCATCATCGGCATCATCCTGCTGATCGGCATCGTCAAGAAGAACGCGATCATGATGATCGACTTCGCGCTCGACGCCGAGCGCAAGCGCGGCCTGTCGCCGCGCGCGGCCATCCACGAGGCGGCGCTGCTGCGCTTCCGTCCCATCCTGATGACCACGCTGGCGGCGCTGTTCGGGGCGCTGCCGCTGATGCTGTCCACCGGCACGGGCGCTGAATTGCGCCAGCCGCTGGGCCTGGTGATGGTCGGCGGGCTGCTGCTGAGCCAGGTGCTGACGCTGTTCACCACGCCGGTCATCTACCTGATGTTCGACCGTCTGTCGCGTCGCTGGCGCGGCGCGCGGCCGGCGCGGCCCAGGGGCGCTTCATGATCATCTCGGCGCCCTTCATCGTCCGTCCGGTGGCGACCACGCTGCTCACCCTGGCGGTCGTGCTGGCGGGGCTGCTGTCGTTCTTCCTGCTGCCGGTGGCGCCGCTGCCGCAGGTGGACATTCCCACCATCTCGGTGTCGGCCAGCCTGCCCGGCGCCAGCCCCGAGACCATGGCCTCCAGCGTGGCCACGCCGCTGGAACGCTCGCTGGGCAGCATCGCCGGCGTGACCGAGATGACGTCCAGCAGTTCGCAGGGCTCGACCCGCGTCACGCTGCAGTTCGACCTGAGCCGCGACATCAATGGCGCCGCGCGCGATGTGCAGGCCGCCATCAACGCGGCGCGCTCGCTGCTGCCGACCAGCCTGCGCAGCAATCCCACGTATCACAAGTCCAACCCGTCGGACGCGCCCATCATGACGCTGGCGCTGACTTCCGACACGCTCAGCCAGGGCCAGCTCTACGACCTGGCCTCGACCATCGTGGCACAGAAGCTGTCGCAGGTGGACGGCGTGGGCGAAGTGACGGTGGGCGGCAGCTCGCTGCCGGCCGTGCGCGTGACCGTGCTGCCCGGCGCGCTGGCCAACCGCGGCGTGTCGCTGGACGACGTGCGCACGGCGCTGGCCAATGCCAACGCCAACCGCCCCAAGGGCGTGCTGGAGAACGACCGCTATCACTGGCAGGTCATGGTCAACGACCAGCTCAGCCGCGCCGAGCAATACAAGCCGCTGATCGTGGCCTGGCGCGACGGCGCGCCGGTGCGCGTGTCGGACGTGGCCAAGGTCGAGGATTCGGTTGAAGATCTCTACCAGACGGGCTTCTTCAACGACCGCAAGGCCATCCTGATGATCCTGCGGCGCCAGGCCGACGCCAACATCATCGAGACGGTGGATGCGGTGCGCGCCCAGCTGCCCATGCTGTCCGCGCTGATGCCGGCCGACGTCAAGATGTCGGTGGCGCAGGACCGCACGCCCAGCATCCGCGCCTCATTGCACGAGGCCGAGCTGACGCTGGTCATCGCGGTGGGCCTGGTGGTGCTGGTGGTGCTGCTGTTCCTGCGCCGCTGGCGCGCCGCGCTGATCCCCAGCGTCGCGGTGCCGGTGTCGCTGATCGGCACCTTCTGCGTCATGTACCTGTGCGGCTACACGCTGAACACGATCTCGCTGATGGCGCTGATCGTGGCCACCGGCTTCGTGGTGGACGACGCCATCGTGGTGCTGGAGAACATCATGCGCCACGTCGAGCGCGGCATGACGCCGATGCGCGCCGCGCTACGCGGCTCGCGCGAGGTCGGCTTCACCGTGCTGTCCATGAGCCTGTCGCTGGTGGCGGTGTTCATTCCGATCCTGCTGATGGGCGGCGTGGTCGGGCGGCTGTTCCGCGAGTTCGCCGTCACGCTGTCGGCCGCCATCGCGGTGTCGCTGGTGGTGTCGCTGACGCTCACGCCCATGATGTGCGCGCGGCTGATGCGCGCCGAGCCGGCCGAACCCCGGCCGCCGGGCCGGCTGGCGCGCTGGTCCGAGCGCGGCTTCGTGGCCATGCAGGACGGCTACCGCCGCACGCTGGGCTGGGCGCTGGCGCATGGCCGGCTGATGATGCTGATCCTGGCCGCGGCCGTCGGGCTGAACGTCTATCTGTACGCGGTGGTGCCCAAGGGCTTCTTCCCGCAGCAGGACACCGGCCAGCTGCTGGGCTTCTTCCGCGTCGACCAGGGCACCTCGTTCCAGGCCACCGTGCCCAAGCTGGACGCGCTGCGCAAGGTAGTGCTGGCCGATCCCGCCGTGCAGAGCATGACCGGTTTCGCCGGCGGGCGCGGCGGCAGCAACAGCAGCTTCATGCAGATCCAGCTCAAGCCGTTGCAAGAGCGCGGCGTATCGGCCGACGTGGTCATCAACCGCCTGCGCGGCAAGCTGCAGAACATGCCGGGCGCGCGCATGTTCCTGGTGGCGCAGCAGGACATCCGCATCGGCGGCCGTTCCAGCCAGGGCTCATATGACTACACGCTGATGTCCGGCGACCTGCAGCTGCTGAGGACCTGGATGCCCAAGGTGCAGCGCGCCATGGCCGAGGTGCCCGAGATCACCGACGTCGACACCGACGTCGAGGACAAGGGGCGCCAGATCAACCTGGTGATCGACCGCGAGGCCGCCACCCGGCTCGGCGTCAGCATGAGCACCATCTCCACCGTGCTCAACAATTCCTTCAGCCAGCGCCAGGTATCGGTGATGTACGGCCCGCTCAACCAATATCACGTGGTGATGGGCGTGGACCCGCGCTTCGCGCAGGATATCGAGTCGCTCAAGCAGGTGGAAGTGATCACCGCCACCGGCGTGCGCGTGCCCATGTCGGCCTTCGCCCGCTTCGAGGATGCCAATGCGCCGTTGAGCGTGCAGCACCAGGGGCTGTTCGTGGCCGACACCGTGTCGTTCAGCCTGGCGCCGGGCGTGTCTCTGGGCCAGGCCACGGCGGCCATCGACGCGGCGGTGGCGCGCATCGGGCTGCCGTCGGATCAGATCCAGGCGGGCTTCCAGGGCACCGCCGCCGCCCTGCAGCAGACGCTGGCGCAGCAGCCCTGGCTGATCCTGGCCGCCCTGGTCACCATGTATATCGTGCTGGGCATCCTGTACGAGAGTTTCGTGCACCCGCTGACCATTCTGTCGACGCTGCCATCCGCCGGCCTGGGCGCGCTGCTGGCCCTGCTGATGCTGCGCCAGGACTTCACGCTGATCGCGCTGATCGGCGTGTTTCTGCTGATCGGCATCGTCAAGAAAAACGCCATCATGATGGTGGACTTCGCGCTGGAGGCCGAGCGCACGCAGGGGCTGGCGCCGCGCGACGCGATCTTCCAGGCCTGCCTGACGCGCTTCCGTCCCATCATGATGACGACCATGGCCGCCATCTTCGGCGCGCTGCCGCTGATGCTGGCCACCGGCGCCGGCGTCGAGATGCGCCAACCGCTGGGCATCACCATCGTGGGCGGCCTGGTGTTGAGCCAGATCCTGACGCTCTACACCACGCCCGTGGTTTATCTCTATCTGGACCGCTTCCGTCTCTGGGCCGCGCGCAGGCGCCGTTCCGGCGGCGCGGCGGCCGTTTCTTCAGAACATCCATGACCCGCAACGCCAAGCCGTCGTTTTCCCTCCTGCCGTTGCGCGGCGCCGTCGCGCTCGCGCTGTGCGCCTTGCTGGGCGCCTGCGCCGTCGGGCCCGACTATCAGCGCCCGGCGCTGGACATCGGCGCATCCTACAAGGAAGGGCAGGGCGAGGTGCCGGGCTGGAAACCCGCCGAACCGCGTGACCAGGTCGATCGCGGCGCATGGTGGCGGGTCTATGGCGACGCCACGCTCGACGGCCTGGTCGAGCGCCTGAACGCGTCGAACCAGACCATCGCGCAGGCCGAGGCCAACTACCGGCAGGCGCTGGGCCTGGTGCGCGGCGCGCGCGCCGGCTTCTTCCCGACCGTGGGCGCCAATGCCGGCGTCACGCGCTCGGGCAGCGGCGGCGGCACGCAGGGCGGCTCGTCCTCGTCGGGCGGCAATGTGTCGAATCAGTATTCGCTGAGCGGCAGCGTCAGCTGGGAGCTGGATGTGTGGGGCCGCGTGCGCCGCTCGGTCGAGTCATCCGAGGCCAGCGCCGCCGCCAGCCAGGCCGATCTGGCCGCCACGCGGCTGAGCGCGCAGGCCAGCCTGGTGCTGACCTATCTGCAATTGCGCGTGCTGGACGAACAGAAGCGTCTGCTGGACGCTACCGTCGCGGCCTATGAACGGTCGCTGCGCCTGACGCAGAACCGTTACGAGGTCGGCGTGGCCGCGCAGGCGGACGTGGCCGTGGCGCGCACGCAGCTGGAAAACACGCGAGCCCAATCCGTCGACCTGGATTGGCAGCGTGGGCAATACGAGCATGCCATCGCCGTGCTGATGGGGCAGGCGCCGTCGCAGTTCAGCCTGACGCCCGCGCCGTTCACGCAGCGGCTGCCGCAGATTCCGGTGGGGCTGCCGTCCGAGCTGCTGGAGCGGCGTCCCGACGTGGCGGCGGCGGAACGCCGCGCGGCCGCCGCCAATGCCGAGATCGGCGTGGCGCAGGCGGCCTGGTTCCCCAGTCTCACCCTGTCGGCGGACGGCGGTTTCCGCAGCGGCCAGTTCGCCGAACTGCTGACCGCGCCCGCGCGCTTCTGGTCGCTAGGCCCGGCGTTGGCATTGACCGTATTCGACGGCGGCGCGCGCCAGGCCAAGGTGGATCAGGCGCGCGCCGCCTACGACGCGCAGGCGGCGGCCTATCGACAGGCCGCGCTCACCGGTCTGCGCGAAGTCGAGGATTATCTGATCCAGCTGCGCGTCCTGGAGCAAGAGCAGGTGGTGCAGGGCCGCGCGCTGGAGGCGGCGCGCGAATCGCTGCGCCTGATCCGCAACCAGTACGAGGCCGGCCTGGTGGATTATCTGAGCGTGTCGGTGGTGCAGGCCACGGCGCTCAACAGCGAGCGCAGCGCGCTGAGCCTGCTGGGCAACCGGCTGGCCGCCAGCGTCAACCTGATCGTGGCGCTGGGCGGCGGCTGGGATGGCTTGAATCCGCCGCCGGCGCAGGCCGCCACGGCGCCCGCGAACGCCGGGCCGGCGGCTGCCGCCGCCGAGCCGGCTGCGGCGACGCCGGCGCGGCCCTAGTCCTGGATCAGCCGCCCGCCGTCTACTTGGTGGTGTAGCCGCCGTTGATCAGGATGGTCTGGCCGGTGATCCACCAGCCGTCCGACACCAGGAAGCGGATGAAGGGCACCACGTCCTCGATGTCGGTCAGGCCGGTCTTGGAAAACGGCGACAGCGCGGCGGCGGCCTTGTGGTAGGCCACCGCGTCGGCGCCTTCGGCCGGATAGAAGAAGGGCGTGTCCATCGGGCCGGGGCCGACCGCCGTCACCGAGATGCCGCGGATGCCGTATTCCTTGGATGCGGCGCGGGTGTAGTGCTCGACCGGGGCCTTGGTGCCTGCATAGGCCGCGTAGAACGGCGTGTAGGCGCCCAGCAGCGAAGTGACCAGCGTGCAGATCTTGCCGTTGTCGTTGACGTGGCGGCCCGCTTCGCGCAGGAAGAAGAACGCGGCCTTCGAGTTGACCGCCGTCATCTCGTCGTACTCGGCCTCGGTGATTTCGGTGAAGGGCTTCTTCAGCACCTTGCCCACCGTGTTGATCGCGATGTCGGGCCGGCCGACGGCGGCCACCGCGTCGGCGAACAGCTTTTCCATGGCGCCGGCCGAACTCAGGTCGGCCTGCAACGCCACCGCCTGGGCGCCCAGCTGCTTCACCGCCGCCACGGTGGCGTCGGCGTCGGCCTTGGTCGCCGGACTGTTGTAGTGGATCGCCACGGCGTGCGCGCCCTGTTGCGCCAGGTCGCGGGCGATCAGCCCGCCCAGGTTCTTCGCGCCGCCCGCGATGATGATGGTCTTGCCCTTGATGCCGTGATCCGCCATGGGATGCTCCTGATTGCGAGCCGCGGGGTTGCGGCCGCCCATGGAAGGGAATGATATATTCCATAAAATCAGGATAAAGCTGTTAATTCTGTCTTTACTATCCAGAATTGACGAACATTCCTGGGCTTCGTCCTCGACCATCCGGGTTGGCGCTTGCGTCCCGCCCGCGTTTCATCGACTCGTACGCCGGCTCGCGGCCGGCCCCCTGCATGGATAGGATCGACCTGTTTCGCGTCTACGCCCGCGTCGTCGAATGCGCCAATTTCACCCGCGCGGCGGATACGCTGGGCCTGCCGCGTTCCACGGTGTCTGCCGCCATCCAGGAACTGGAGGGCCGGGTCGGCGCGCGGCTCCTGAACCGCACCACGCGCCAGGTCGCGCCCACGCGCGAGGGCGAGGTCTTCTACGCGCGTTGCCTGCGGCTGATCGAAGACATGGAAGAGGCCGAGAACCTGTTCCGCCAGGCCTCGGTCGGGCCGCGCGGCGTGTTGCGCGTGGACGTGCCGGGCCGGGTGGGGCGGTTGATCGTGGCGCCGGCGCTGCCCGCGTTTCTGGACGCGTATCCGCAGATCGATATCACGCTGGGCGTGACGGACCGCGCCGTCAACCTGATCGAGGAGGGCGTGGATTGCGCGCTGCGCGTGGGCGAGCTGCCGGATTCGGGGCTGGTGGCGCGCACGATGGGCAAGCTGCCGCTCATCAACGTCGCCAGCCCGGCCTATCTGGCGCGCCACGGCGTGCCGCGCACGCCGGCGGACCTGGACGCGCATGCCTGCGTGCACTACGCCTCGCCGTCCACGGGCCGCGTCGCGCCATGGGAATGGCTGGAGGGGCAGGTCGCGCGCATACGCACGCTGCCGGGCCGCGTCACGGTCAACAATGCCGAGGCCTATATCGCCAGCTGCCTGGCGGGTCTGGGGCTGATCCAGATCCCGGCCTATGACGTGCGCCAGCATCTCGCATCGGGCGAGCTGGTGGCCGTGATGCCGGACCATCTGCCCGCGCCCATGCCGATGACCTTGCTCTATCCGCAGCGGCGCTTGCCGTCGCGCAGGGTGCAGGTGTTCGCGGACTGGCTCGAGGCCCTGCTGCGCGAGGCCTGCGAGCCGACGTGACGCGGCGGCGGCCTGGCCGCCTTCGGCGCGCGTCGATGCCGGATCAGCGTTCGGCGTCGGGCGCGGCGGACGGCTTGCGTTCCGCCTCCAGCTCGGCCAGCGAAGCACTGCGCAGCGGCTCGGGGAAGCCGCCCGACACCAGGTGCGCCAGCGCCGCGTCGATCCGCCGCCAGCCTTCCGGCTCGCGCAATGGCAGGCCCAGGAAATGGCTTTCGGTCTTGGCGCGCAGCGTCAGGTAGAGCACGCCGGCCAGCATCACGCTGACCACGGCCGGCGCGTCCAGGCCGGGGCTGAGCCCGTCGATGCGGTCGATGAAGTCGCGCGCGGCGCGTTCGCGCCGCTCGGCCAGCGGGGCCGACACCTCATTGCGTTCGATCAGCTCCCAGCGCCGCACTTCGCGCAAGGTGTCGTTGCCGGCCAAGGCCTCGACCTGCGCGCGCAGCATGGACAGCACCAGGTCGGCCGGCGTGCGCTGGCTGGCCTCGTCGGACAGCAGCAGGCCGGGATTGCGCGTCCAGAAATCCTGTTCCCGCATCCAGGCCAGCATCAGGCCGGGCATGCCGTCGAAGTAGCGGTAGATCAGTTCCTTGCTGACGCCGGCGCGCTTGGCGATGGCGTTGATGCCGACGCCGCCCATGCCCGTTTCGCGGATCTGTTCCTCCAGGGCCAGCAGGATCTGGCGTTCGGTTTTCTCGCGTCGGGACATGGGCGCATTCCTTCGATGTGACGGGCCACCCGGCGCGCGGCGGCGTGGCGCGCCGGCGCTCGTGGTCATCTGCTGAATTCTAAAGAGGAATCCGCGAATCGACGAACGCCCGCGTCGACATGACCCGATCGAAGGTTGAGCGGCCCGCCCGCGAAGCGCGCGGGCGCCAGCTCCGTCCGCGCCTAGAGCCCGACCGCGCCGAGATCCGGACGGCGCAAGTGCCAGTCCGTGGCGGCCTGGAAGGCCATGCCGATACGGCCCAGCGCGGCCTCGCCGTGGGGGCTGCCCAGCAGTTGCACGCCCACGGGCAAGCCGTCGGCGGTGAAGCCGGCCGGCAGCGCCAGGCCGGACGCGTTGACGTAGTTGCCGGCGCGCGTGAAGGCCGCCAGCGGCGTCGCCGTTTCGTCGACGTCTTCGAGACGGCAGGCGGCGAAGGGCAGGCAGGGCGTCAGCAGCGCGTCGGCGCCGCGCATCCATTCGGCCCAGGCCGCGCAGGCGCGGGCGTGCGCCTGCAGCGCCAGCACGTAGTCCGCCGCGCCCGTGGCCTTGCCCGCCAGCACGCGGGCGCGCACATGCCTGCCGAACGGCAGGGAGTCGTCCTCGATGTATTCGCGGTGCAGCGCATAGGCTTCGGCGGCGATGATCAGGCCATTGCGCAGCATCATGTCGTGGAAGTCGAACGGGAAGGGCGTTTCGCACACCTCGGCGCCCAGTTCGATCAGCGCGCGGCGCGTGTCATCCAGGGCGGCCAGCACGGCGCCATCGACCTCGATCGGGTATTGCGCCGGCGGCATCATGGCGATGCGCATGCCGCGCAGGGGCCGCGCGCCGGCGGGCGTCCCCGGCATCTGGAAGGCCGGCACGCCCTGCGTGAGCGGATCCCTGGGATCGGCGCCGGCCATGGCCTGCGTCAGCAGCAAGGCGTCGCGCACGTCGCGCGTCAGCGGACCGATGGAGTCCAGCGTGCCGGACAGCGGCACCGCGCCATGCAGGCTGATCAGCCCGCGCGTGGTCTTCAGGCCGGTGACGCCGTTGAGCGCCGCCGGGATACGCACCGAGCCGCCGGTATCGGAGCCCAGCGCGGCGGGCGCCAGGCCGGCGGCCACGGCCACGCCCGAGCCGCTGGACGAGCCGCCCGGAATGCGCGCGTGTTCCAGATCCCAGGGGTTGCGCGGCGTGCCCATCACGGGATTGGTGCCCCAGCCGCCGAAGGCGAACTCGACCATGTGCAGCTTGCCCAGCGGCACCATGCCGCCCGCCAGCAGCCTGGCCACGGCGGTCGAGGTGGTCGTGCCGCGCCGCTGGCGCCAGGCCTGCGAGCCGGCGGTGGCGATCTGGCCTTCGATGTCGCACAGGTCCTTGATGGCCACGGGCACGCCGTCCAGCGGGCCCAGCAGGCCGTAGCCGGCGCGGCGGCGCGCGTCGGCGGCCTCGGCCAGGCGCAGCGTGCTGTCGGCATCCACGCTCACATAGGCGTGCAGCGCCTGATTGGCGCGGTCGATGCGGTCCAGGAAGTGCTTCGCCAACTCCACCGAGCTGTGGCGTCCCTCGGCCAGGCCCAGGGCGAGTTCGCTCAGCGTGGCAAATGCGATGTCAGACATGTTTTCCTCGGGTTGGTGCGCGGGCCGCGCGCGCGGCGCGGCCCGGCGCGATGCGCGCGATCAGCGCTTGTTCCAGGCAGGCATGGGGTAGACCGGCTTGGCGGTGGCCACGTCCTCAGGCCAGACGGGCGCCATCTGCTTGCCCGGCAGCAGCTGTACGACGGGGAAGGGCATCTGCAGTTGCTTGCCCGTCTCGTCGATGGCGTAGGGGCCGGCCATCACCGTGAGCTTGCCGGACAGGTCCAGCGAGGCCTTCTTGAGCGCGGCGGCGTCGGTGTTGCCCGCCTGCTTGACGATCTCTTCGGTCAGCGCGCCCGCGCCGTAGGCCAGCGCGGTCTGGAAATCGGGCGGGAACTCGGCCTTGGGGAACAGGCGGTCATAGGACGTGGCGAATTGCTCGCGCGTCAGGCCGGCGTTGACCTTCCAGTTGATCGCGGGATGGTAGTTGGTGTGGCTGTAGATGTAGTCCGCGTCGGCGCCGATGGCCTGGAATTGCGGCGTGGACGCGTACACCATGAAGACGTACGGGAAGTTGATGTCCAGCTGCTTCATCTGGCGCGTCATGCTGATCAGGTCGCCCTCGTAGGAGGTCGGCACCAGCGCCTCGGCGCCGGACGCGCGGGCCTTCTGCAGAATGGTGCTGAAGTCCTTCTGGCCCTTGGGGTACTTCTCGAACATCACGACCTGCATGCCGTTCTTGGCGGCCTGCTCCTTGCCGCCCTCGGCCAGGCCGGCGGGGAAGGGCTCGTCCGAGTACAGCAGCGCGACCTTTTTGACGCCCAGCTTGGCGGCCATCTCCATGTTGGCGCGCAGCATGGCCGACACCGGCATCTGCGTGCCCGACACCATGTTCTTGAAGCCCTGGCGGTACAGGTCGTCGCTGGCGGCGGACCAGACCATCATGTACTTGCCCAGCCGTTCCGTGACGGTCGCGGCGGCGGCCGTCAGCGTGGAACCGAAAGGCGCGAACACCAGGTCCACTTTTTCATCGACAATCAGGCGTTCGTAGACGCGCGTCACCATCTGCTTGTCGCTGCGGTCGTCCAGCTTGACCAGTTCGACGGGGTATTTCTTGCCCTTGATCTCGATGCCGCCACGGCGGTTGACGTCGTCGACCCAAAGCTCGACGCCGCGCACGCCGGATTGCGAGGCGAGCGCGAAGCTGCCGGTGGACGATACCGTCATGCCGATGCGCAGCTTGTCGGAAGTCTGGGCGGCGCCGAGGGACGGCGTCAGCGCCGCGGCGGCCAGGGCCAGCGCGGGCAGGCGGTACAGCCAGGATTTGCCAAACATGGGATGTCTCCAATCGTTATAAATATGCGATCCCGGACCTGGTCTTGGGGACAGATCGCGAGCGGTATTGGGCAGTTTTTGCGCAATACGGGAAGTAGCGTATAACAAATAGGCATGGAGTGCACGCCTTGAGTAAATTGAATTACCGACAGACCGAAATGTTGTGGGCCGTGGTGATGGCCGGATCCATCAGCGGCGCCGCCCGGCTGCTCAATATTTCCCAGCCGGCCGTCAGTCGCATGCTCGCCCACACCGAGAAAGCGATGGGGGTGACGCTGTTCGAGCGGGTGCGGGGGCGGCTGCAGCCGACCGTGCAGGTGCAGAGCCTGTTCGAGGAGATCGAGAAGACGCAGCGCATGATGCAGCGGGTCAATGATCTGGCCGACGCGCTGGCCGAACACGGCACGGGCGTGCTGCGCCTGGCGTCCATCCCCAGTCTGGCGCAGTACCTGGTGCCGCGCGCCGTGGCGCGCTTTCAGCAGCGTCACCCCGAGCTGTTGCTGCGCCTGGGCACGACCGCGCTGCCCAGCCTGATCACCGATGTGCTGCAGGGCGAGGCCGAGCTGGGATTGGTGGTGATGCAGGCCGATCATCCCTTCCTGGTGTCGGAGCCCCTGCATGTGGGGCGCATGGTGGCGGCCATTCCGCGCGGACACGTCCTGGCCGGGCGCGAGGTGGTCAGCCTGGCTGATCTGTCGCCGCATCCGCACATCATCGTCGGCACCCGCATGCCCTACGGGATGCTGGTGCTGAATGCCTTCGAGCAGGCTGGCCTGCCCTGCAACATGTGCGCCGATGTGCCCTGGAGCCAGCTGGCCTGCGCCCTGGTCAACGCGGGCGTCGGGATCGCGGTGGTGGACGAGTTCACGGTCATGCAGAACACCATGCCGGACGTGGTCATCGTGCCGCTCCAGGAGCGTATTCCGCTGAATATCTCGGCGGTCTATGCCAGCAACCGGGAGCCTTCGCGCATCGCGCAGCAGTTCATCAAGGAGCTGCGCGGCGTGCTGGAAGAGGCCTTTCCGGGAGCAAATAAGGGACTGGATAAGGGTTAGTCCTTAACTTGCAGTTATAGTTTTATCTGTTCATAATCGCCTCCAAATAAATGTGGCCGCCGATCCCGAGCGGCCCGGAGGAGACACCATGAGCAGCAGTCCCGCCCTGGCGGCGGGCGCGGCGTCGCATCGCGCGCAGGATCAGCGCGCGCAGCGGCTACGCACCCGTATCGCCATCGCCGTCTTTGCCGCGCTGACCATCAGCCTGGCCCTGGTCCCCGCCGCGACGTCGAACATCTCGTTCGCGTTCTATCTGATGCTGTGGATCACCATGGCCAGCGCCATGAACATCTGCGTGGGCTTCACCGGCTACCTGCCGTTCGGCTACGTGGTGTTCTACGGCGTGGGCGCCTACGCCACCGGCATCTGCTACAAGATCCTGGGCTGGCCCATCCTGCCGTCGCTGCTCGCGGCCGGCGGCACGGGCGTGGCGATCGCGCTGCTGCTGGCGCCCACGCTGCGGCTGCGCGGCGTGTATTTCGGCATCGTCAGCCTGGCGCTGGCCACCATCGTCAAGCTGGTGATCTCCAACCTGCCGCAGTCCTTCACCGGCGGCAGCATGGGCATCATCCTGTCCAACGCCAACAATCCCGCCCACAGCTACTACGCGATGCTGGCCGTCATGGGCGCCACGCTGGCCGTAGTGACATGGCTGTCCGCGTCGGGCCTGGGGCGCGCGCTCAAGGCCATTCGCGACGACGACGGCGCGGCCGCCTGCGTCGGCATCCACGTGCCCAACACGCGGCTGAAGGCCTGGCTGCTGGCCGCGCTGTTCCCGGCGCTGGCCGGCGGCATCGAGGCCTGGTACACGAACGTGGTCGATCCTGAATACGCGTTCCATGTGCTGATCACGGCCAAGAGCATCATCTACGCCATGGCCGGCGGCTTCGGCACCGTGCTCGGGCCGGTGGCCGGCACGCTGGCGCTGCTGGGCATCGATCACCTGATCTGGCAGAAATTCCCGGTGGTGAACCTGCTGCTGCTGGGCCTGATCATCGTGCTGCTGATGCTGTTCCTGCCGCGCGGCATCGTCGGCAGCCTGATCAAGCGCAAGCCGCAGCTGCGCCGCTACATCGCCTGAGGGATTCGACATGACCGGACTGATTATCCAAGGGCTGATCAACGGCCTGATCCTGGGCGCCATCTACGGCCTGATCGGCGTGGGGCTGAACGTGATCTTCGGCGTGCTGCGCGTGGTCAACTTCGCGCACGGCGAGTTCCTCGTGCTCGGCGCCTATTTCGCCTTCTATCTGCTGGAGTACCTGGGCATCAACCCCTTGCTGGCCTTGCCGCTGGCCTTCGCCGTCTTCTTCCTGGCCGGCTATCTGCTGTACTTCGTGCTGATCCCGAGGCTGTCCAAGGCCGAAGATCCGGAGATCAGCTCGCTGCTGCTGATGTTCGGCGTGTCCATCATGCTGGGCGCGATCATGCTGCTGGCCTTCGAAGCCGACGCCCGCTCGCTGCCCTATGAGATCGAGCCGGTGTTCCTGAAATTCGGCCCGGTGCTGGTCCCGACGGTACGGTTGCTGGCGCTGGGCATCGCGCTGGCCATCGTGGCGGCGCTGGCCCTGTTCCTGTACCGCACGCATCTGGGCAAAGCGCTGCGCGCCATCATCATGAACCGCGACGCGGTGCGCATCGTCGGCATCAACGCCGAGCGCCTGTCGGCCGTGGCCTTCGGCCTGGGCATCGGCCTGGCGGCGGCCAGCGGCGTGCTGGTGGCGATGGTGTTCCCGTCCTTCTCGCCGTTCATGGGCAACGACTACACGCTGATCGGCTTCATCGTCATCGTGCTGGGCGGCCTGGGCCATCCGGTGGGGGCGCTGGTCGGCGCGCTGCTGTTCGGCGTCACCGAGCAGGTGTCGGTGGTGTTCTTCAATCCGTCCATCGCCACCATATGCGGCTTCACGCTCATGGTCGCCATGATCTTCGTGCGGCCCAGCGGGCTGTTCGGCCGCCAGGCGCTGCGCTAGGAGATCCGCCATGTTGAAAGTCAGCAATCTGAAAAAGCGTTTCGGCGGCCTGGTGGCGCTGCAAGGCGTGGATGTGCATGTGCCGCGCGGCGCGATCCTGGGCGTCATCGGCATGAACGGGTCGGGCAAGACCACCATGCTCAACTGCATCAACGGCATCTACACGCCGGACGAGGGCCGCATCGAGCTGGATGGCCGCGATATCGCCGGCCGCCAGGTCCATGAAGTGGCGCGGCTGGGCGTGGGGCGCACCTTCCAGGTGCCGCGCATCTTCCGCCAGCTGACGCTGCTGGACAACCTGGACGTGGCGCAGCAGCAGACCGGGCGCAGCGCCGACGAGCGCTACGCCCAGTCCGAATACTGGCTGCGCAAGGTCGAGCTGCACCGGCTGCGGCACAACTACGCCGAGGAATTGTCCGGCGGCCAGCAGAAGCTGGTGGAGCTGGCGCGCATCATGGTCGCGCGGCCCAAGGTGGTGCTGCTGGACGAGCCCTTCGCCGGCGTCAACCCGGCGCTGGCGCAGCTGCTGATCTCGGTCATCCGCGAGTTGCCGGTCGAGCACGATTGCTCGGTGGTGCTGGTCTCGCATGACCTGACCTCGATCTACCAGCTATCCCACCACATCATTGTCATGAACGAAGGCGCGATCCTGACCGAGGGCGATGCCGACCATGTGCGGAACGATCCGCGAGTGGTCGAGGCATATCTCGGCGAGTAGAGCCCACCCCGCAGCGCCTGCGGCGCTTCCCCCTAGGGGGCGCCGCTACGGACCGGCGGAGCCGGGTCCGTGCGGCCCCGCTTGAGTGAGGGCGGTTTTTATTGGGTGCGGGTGGTTTATCTCGGATGAGGGGCGCCGGGCTCGTGCGAGGGCGGCGTCCTGTTGGATCGGATCGGATTGGATTGAACTGCGCGCGGCGCAGAGGAGCGACGGATATGAGCAACGCAGTGCTTGCGCTGGAAGAGGTGACCGTGGCCTATCACGGCGACATCACCATTCTGAACCGCGTGAATGTGCAGGCCCGGCAGGGCAAGGTCACGGGTGTGATCGGACCTAACGGCGCCGGGAAGTCGACGGTGCTCAAGACGCTGTTCGGCTTCCTGCCGCCGCGCACGGGCCGCATCACGTTACGCGGGCAGGACATCAGCGCGCAGCCTTCGCACGAGCGCGCGCGCCATGGCGTGGCCTTCGTGCCGCAGCATCGCAGCCTGTTCGGCGAGTTGTCGGTGCATGACAACCTGCTGCTGGGCTGCTGGCCGTTCCGGCAGGACAAGGCGCGCGTGCGCCGGCGTATCGAGTCGGTGTATGAGCGCTTTCCGATCCTGGCGCAGAAGCGCGACGATCCGGTGTCCAGCATGAGCGGCGGCCAGCAGCGTTTCGTGGAGTTCGGTCGCGCGCTCCTGATCGAGCCGTCGGTGATCCTGCTGGACGAGCCGACCGCCATGCTGGCGCCGCGGATTTCCAAGGAGATCTATGCGCTGATCCGGGGTTTCGCGGACGAAGGCATGACGGTGGTGCTGGTGGACCAGAACGTGCGCCGCTGCGCCGAGATTTCGGACTATATGTACATCCTGGAGCTGGGCCGCAACAAGGCGGAGGGATCGCGCGAGGCCTTCGACGAGGGCGGCGGGTTGCGCGAGATGGTCGCGTCGTGGATGGACTACAAGATCGACTGAGGGCCCGACGGTACAAGGACGGACCGGGCATGGCCCGGTCCGGCAGTCGTCACAGCGGCCGTCCGAGCCGCTTTTCCACCTGGGCTTTTTCCCATTGCGGACCGAACAGCCGCCAGGGCGCGTAGACCCGGACGGCGCGCGCCGCCAGGGCCAGTCCCAGGCCCAGCATCGCCCAGTAAGACCACATGTTGTGGGGCGATGTCAGCAGGTTGATCGCGAACAGCGCCACCGCGATCAATATGTAGCGCATGCAAGCCACATAGAAACCGCGCAATTCGCGGACATGGGCGAAGGCTTCCCGTTCCGCCTCGTCGGCGGCCGTCATGGTCGTGTCCATATTCGTTTCCTCTGCGTTCAGGGTGGAAAAGTCGACTTCGAAAACCGAGGCAATGGACTTGAGCGTTTCCACGCTCGCGGGTTGGCCCGCTTCGATGCGCTGGATGGTCCGGGCGCTCAGCCCGCTGGCCTGGGCCAGCTGCTGTTGGGACCAGCCACGCTTGAGGCGCAGCTTTTGAATCAACATGGTTCGGCTTCCATTGGTTCGGAGCTGCCAAGGTAGCCGAAAGGACCGCTCAGGGATACGACACGGGCACGACATGGGTGCGACAGGGACACGACAGCGCTGCGACGGCTATCCGCCACGGGGACGACTGCCCTGGCGGCGGCAGATTCTGACCGTCGATGCCTGTTCCTGGTTTTGGCCGAGCGAAAGTTGACACTGCGCTTTCGGGGCAGTCAGCCGGCGCCGTGATCGAACGTCACTGTGTCCAATCGTCCAGCCGCAGCCCGGACACACGGGAAAACTCGCGAGTGTTGTTCGTGACAAGCACAAAACCCCGAGAGCGGGCGTGGCCGGCGATCATTGCATCGTAGGGGCCGATGGGCGTGCCGGCTCGCGCCAGCTCCGCCCGTAGTCGGCCGGCGTGCGCGGCTGCCGCGCGGTCATAGTTCAGCACTTCCAGGCGTTTCAGGAATCCGTCGATGACGGCATGGTTCCGGGCCGGGGTTGCTGATTTTTCAGCGCCGTAGCGCAGTTCCATCGCGGTGATCGCGCTTACGCAGAGCTGGCCTGGCCGCCGGTTGAGCGCCTGCCGCACGGCGCCCGGCTTGTTCTTGATGGCGAAGATGCAGATGTTCGTATCGAGCACGAACCGCAGCGTCATCGGGCGTCGTCCGTCGGCTGGTCGCGATCGACAAGAAAGTCGGCAGTGACGGATTCACCGTCGAACCAGGCGTCCCAGGAGTTGTCGGTGGTTGCGGTGGGGCGCTGGCGGTTGCCGGCGGCGGGCCTGGCCGGGGGTTCCTGCACGGCGATGGTCGGGGTGGGGCGGATCTTGTAGCGGGATTCCAGTGTCATGGCGTGCTCCTCGGAATGTGCATGGCGCACTTCCGTTGTAGCCAAGACCAGGGAGGCCTGCCTATTGTGGTCTACCGAGGGGTGAAGCAGGCCGGGGACGCCGCGCTCGCGCGCGGACGTCCCGGACGGCTTCAGATGAGTCCGCGTATGCCCGCTATGCCGTGCGCGCCATGGCGCAGCGCCTGCGACACGGTTTGCTCGGACTGGCCGCCGAGCGCATACACCGGCAGGCCGGCGTCGCGGTTGCCGGCCACGAAGCCTTCCCAACCCAGCGTCGGCGCGCCGGGATGGCTGGGCGTGTCCAGCACCGGACCCAGCACGGCGAAGTCGGCGCCCAGATCGCGCGCATGCGTGACCTGGGCGTTGTCGTGCGCCGATGCGCCGACCAGCGCGCCTTCGGGCAGCGCCGGGCGCGCGTCCAGGCGGGCGGCGTCGGCGGCGCGCAGGTGCACGCCGTCGGCTTCCTTCCACCAGGCGGCCGGATGGATGCTGTTGACCAGCAGACGCGCGCCGGCGGCGTGGCAGCGCTGCTTCACCTGCAGCAGCGCTTCATGCAGCGAGGCGGCGCCGGGGCCGTCGGGCCATTGCGGCTCGCGCAGCTGCACCAGCTTCACGCCACGCGCCAGCGCCGCGTCCAGCCGGCCCAGGAAAGCCGGCAGGCCCGCGCGCGAGCCGATGGAACTGATGCCGTAGCGGGTCGGCAGCTGCAACCAGCGCAGCGGCGGCAGCGTGGCGGGCAGGAGGTCGCCGACCTCGGCCGCGCGCGCCGGGTCGACCCATTCCAGGCGCTGGTTCTCCAGGCCGCGCGGCTCGCCTTCCCAGCCGGTGACGTGGCAGAACGCCAGCCGTACCGTGGTGTGGGGATAGACGTGCACATAGGTGACCCAGGGGCGCGATTGCGTGACGCGGATGCCGATTTCTTCTTGCAGTTCGCGCGCCAGCGCCTGCAGCACGGTCTCGCCGGGCTCCAGCTTGCCGCCGGGCAGTTCCCACCAGCCCGACCAGGGCTTGCCTTCGGGACGCTGCCCCAGCAGCAGCTTGCCGTCCGGGCGCAGGATCAGGCCGGCGGCGACATCGACGATTTTTTCAGACATGACGGGCAGCCCAGTCGCGGGCGAATTGGTAGGCGACGCGTCCCGAGCGCGAGCCGCGCTCCAGCGTCCATTGCAGGGCCTCGGTGCGCGAGGGCTCGATGTGCTGTTCCGGGCAACCCAGCTCGCGCAGCCAGTGGTAGACGATGTCCAGGTAGTCGTCCTGCTTGAAGGGATAGAACGACAGCCACAGGCCGAAGCGCTCGGACAGCGAGATTTTTTCCTCGACCGTTTCGCCGGGATGGATTTCGCCGTCCGGCTGGTGCTTGGCCTGCAGGTTCTCGCTCATGTATTCCGGCATGAGGTGGCGGCGGTTGGAGGTGGCGTAGATCAGCACGTTGTCGCCCGAGGCGGCCACCGAGCCGTCCAGCACCGACTTCAGCGCCTTGTAGCCGGCCTCGCCTTCCTCGAAGGACAGGTCGTCGCAGAACACGATGTAGCGCTCGGGCCGGCCCGCGACCAGCTCGACGATGTCGGCCAGGTCGCCCAGGTCGGACTTGTCCACTTCGATCAGGCGCAGGCCGCGATCGGCGTAGGCCGCCAGCATGGCCTTGACCAGCGAGCTCTTGCCGGTGCCGCGCGCGCCGGTCATCAGCACGTTGTTGGCGGGCTTTTTCTCGATGAACTGCTGCGTGTTGCGGTCGATGACGTTCTTCTGGCGCTCGATGTGCTGCAGGTCGTCGAGGTCGATGCGGGCCACGTGGCGCACCGAGTCGAGCCAGCCGCGCGCGCCGCGCTTGCGCCAGCGGTAGGCATGGGCGGTCCAGTCGATTTCGGGCGTGGCGGGCGGCAGCCAGGCTTCGAGCTGGGCCAGCACGCGCTCGGCGCGCTGGATCAGGGTGGTGAATTCGTTTGCGGTCACGGTTGTGGTCCTTGGATGGGCTGACGGGCCTGCGGCCATCGGGCCGCGGCGCGTCCGCGTTTGTCTTCGGATGGGCGACATCCGAGTCGCATGAGGCGGGCAGGATTCCTGGAGGATTTCGCGCAACCGACCTTGTGAGTCGGCGGCATCATCCCGCCAAGAATCAAGCCCCCCAATGAGGCAGGGCCTGCACGATCCGGGCCGCGCGGAGCCGGCTTTGCCGGTCCGCAGCGGCGCCCCCTTGAGGGGGAAGCGCGTAGCGCTTCGGGGGTGGGCCAAACCACTTCAGGAACGGTAATCGGCGTTGATCGATACGTACTCGTGCGAGAAGTCGCAGGTGTAGACGGTGTCGCTGACCTGGCCGCGGCCCAGAGCGATGCGCACGGCGATCTCGGCCTGCTTCATGACGCGCTGGCCGTCGGCTTCCTGGTAGGACGGATTGCGGCCGCCGTTGACGGCGACCAGCACATCGTCCAGCCACAGGCGGATGTTCGAGACGTCCAGGTCGTCGATGCCGGCGTAGCCCACCGCGGCCAGGATGCGGCCCAGGTTGGGGTCCGAGGCGAAGAAGGCGGTCTTGACCAGCGGCGAGTGCGCCACGGCGTAGGCGACCTTCAGCGCTTCTTCGGTGCTGCCGGCTTCCTCGACGCGGATGGTCATGAACTTGGTGGCGCCTTCGGCGTCGCGCACGATCTTCTGCGCCAGCTCCAGCGCGGCGGCGGTCAGGGCCTGGCGCACGGCGGCGTAGTCGGCATCGGACTCGGCGTTCACCTCGACGCCGGACTTGCCGGTGGCGGCGATGATGAAGGAGTCATTGGTGGACGTGTCGCCGTCGACCGTGATGCGGTTGAACGAGGCGTCGGCGATCTCGCGGGCCAGCTTGCCCAGCAGCGGCTGGGCGATGCCGGCGTCGGTGGCCAGGAAGCTCAGCATGGTGGCCATGTTGGGTCGAATCATGCCGGCGCCCTTGCTGATGCCGGTGAAGGTGACGGTCTTGCCGCCGATCTGGACCTTGCTGGAATGGACCTTGGGCAGCGTGTCCGTGGTCATGATGCCGTGGGCGGCGCTGAACCAGTGGTCCGGGCCGAGGTTGGCGATGGCGGCGGGCAGGCCGGCGACCAGGCGGTCCAGCGGCAGCGGCTCCAGGATGACGCCGGTGGAGAAGGGCAGGACTTCGGCGGCGGGCACGCCCAGCAGCTTGCCCAGCGCGGCGCAGGTGTCCTTGGCCTTTTGCAGGCCTTCGTCGCCGGTGCCGGCGTTGGCGTTGCCGGTGTTGATGACCAGCGCGCTGATCGGGCCGCCGGCGGCCAGATGGGCCTGGCAGACCTGCACCGGCGCGGCGCAGAAACGGTTGCGCGTGAACACGCCCGCCACGCTGGTGCCGGGCGCGAAGCGGAACACGGTCAGATCGCGTCGGTTGGCTTTGCGGATGCCGGCCTCGGTAACGCCGATTTCAACGCCGGCAACAGGGAAAATTTCGGACTCGGAGGGGATCTGCAGGTTAACGGCCATGACTTCGTCTCTATCAATGAGCAGGACGGAACCGCCGCCCGCTGGGCGGCGCGTGGGGGAAAGCTGGCTATTATCCCACCGCTTTGCTGCAGGGCCGGGATTGCCGCGTGGCGGACCGCCGGGAGGGGCGCGAACGCGCCGGCGGCGGAGCGGCCAGGGGTGGCTTGCGGGCGCCCGCGAGGGACGGCGCCCTAGGGCCCGACCCGGACCGCGGCCACATCCAGCACGCCGGCATCGCGGTTGGACAGGACCGCGCGCACCGCGCCGTCCGGCGCCTGCAGCACCGAGCTGCCGGCCGCCACGTCCGTGCCGCCGGCGCGTCGGGCCACGCGCCCGCGCGAGGCCGAGAACAGCAGGTCGCCGGGCTGGGCGCCGGCCGCGCGCAGGCCGCCGGACAGCACCCGGGTGCCGGCGGGATAGGTCATGTCGCCCAGCGCGGTCTCGCGCGACAGCAGCCCCTCGAAACCCAGCAGCTGGCGGCGGGCATCCAGCCGCAGTTCCAGCTTCAGCAGCGACAGCCGCTCCACCTCCATGGGCTCGCTGCCTTCCGTGCGCAACAGCCAGCGCGCGCCCGCGCCCGCCTGTTCTATCGGCTGGCCGCGCACGGCCGGGTCCACCTGGATCCACGTGCCCGGCGGCACCGGCTGCCGGTCCAGCTGATTGCCGATGGCCAGATGGCAGCTGGCGAAACGGGGCTGGCCGCCCAGCATGACGAATTCGACGCGGTGGCCGTGGGCGCACAGCCAGCCCTCCTGGGCCTGGTCGCGGGCGATCTCCACGGACAGGGTTTCCGGCTGCCGGGCGGTCGCCGCGTAGCGATACAGGCCAGTGCTTTCCAGGCCATGGATCAGGCCCGGCTGACCGTCGGGGAAGCGGGCGCGATCGAAGGTTGACAGCTCGCCCGGCGTGGCCAGCCGCAGCACGGTGCCGGCGGGCATGTCCACGCCGGCGACGCGGGTGGGCTGGTTCAACACGCTGCGGCGCCCGGCGTCGGCCTGGGCGTCGCGCTCGGCGTCCAGCCACTGGCCCAGCTGTTGATAGGGGAAGATGGCGCCGAGCAGCGCCAGCGCGGTCATCAGGATCGTTCCCAGCCGGCGGTGGCCGCCGAGCCAATGGCGCGCGCCTCGACTGGTGGCGAGCACCGCCAGCCATGTCAGCAGGGTACTCAGACAGGCGAGGGAGACCGCCATCAGCACGTAGAAATTGCCGCCAGGAAGTGAGACCGGGATCATGGGAAGATTATAGGATCCCCCCCGAAGCGCCGGGGGCGCTTCCCCCCCAGGGGGCGCAGCTGCGGACCGGCGGAGCCGGATCCGCGCTGCCCCGATGGCGGGAGGATGTGCCTGGTTGGGCGGGCGTCTTGCTTGGCTGCCTTTGGGGGATTGGACGCCTCTATAGATAGCTGGTGGTAGGCGGGAGGCGCTTCAGCCCTTCTCGGCTTCGGAGCGGGTGGCCACCACCTGCAGCTTCAGTTCGCCCAGGGCCTGGAACAGCGCGTTGCGGCTGGATTCCGGCATGTCGCCGAACATGTTCTTGACCCAGGTCTCGTGGGCGCGGGCCATGCGGGAGAAGGCTTTCTTGCCTTGCGGGGTGAGCTTGATCAGCGAGCTGCGGCGGTCGGATTCGACCTTGGTGCGGACCACCAGACCTTCCTTTTCGAGCTGGTCGGTGATGCCGGTGATATTGCCGTTGGTGACCATCATGTGGCGCGACAGCTCGCCCATCTTCATGCCCTTGGGCGCGCGTTGCAGCTGGGCCATCAGGTCGAAGCGCGGCAGGGTGGTGTCGAAGTCGTTGCGCAGCCGGCTGCGGATCTCGCCTTCGATCAGGTTGCAGCAGGTCAGCATGCGCAGCCACAGGCGCAGCGCGTGGTGGTCGTCGGGCGCGGCGCGGGATTCCAGGTCGGGGGTGTCGGTCATGGCGGAAGAGTTACCGGGAGGGCGGTTGGTCGGCGGGCGTCGGCGCCGCGGGCGCGCGGCCCGGCGCGTGCGTCTTGAGCGGCGGCGCAATGTCGGGTAAGGTCGCGCGGTCAGGGGAGCGGAACAGCGTAGCCATGCGGTAGTTTATTGGTAAAAACCCTAGACTTGTTTTGGCGAATACTTTAAACCTAAACTATGAAGCACGCCAGCCTTCCCCATGTCCCGCGGCGGGGGCGGGTGTCGCAAGCTCCCGTATGACTCCCGTTTGACGGCGGCGCACAGGCGCCGGCAGGCCGGGAAGAAGTCTTTCGAATCGCACCTCCAAAAAGAACATCTCTGCGCGGGCTCGCGCACGGAGCATCCACCATGCGTTTGATCACTTCCCTAATCGCCGCGGCCGCCCTGGTTCCGGCGCTGGCCCAGGCGGATGCCATCAAGGTCGGCATCGCCAACGACATTTCGGGTCCGTTCTCGGCGCTGGGCGCCGAGGCCCGCGACGGCTTCAACCTCGCCATCAAGCAGCTGGGCGGCAAGCTGGGCGGCCAGCCCGCCGAATTCCTGCAGACCGACATGGGCGGCAATCCCGACCAGGCCCGCCAGCTGGTCACGCGCTACCTGCAGCGCGAGAAGGTCGATTTCTTCACCGGCCCGATCGGCTCGAACGTGGCGCTGGCCGTGGGCCCCGCGCTGTTCGCCGCCAAGGTCCCCTACCTGTCCAACAACCCGGGCCCCAGCCAGTTCGCCGGCGCCCAGTGCAATCCGTACTGGTTCGGCACCTCGTACCAGAACGACGCCTTCCACGAGGCCGCCGGCAAGGTCGCGGCCGACAGCGGCTTCAAGAAGATGTTCATCATGGCCCCCGACTATCCGGCGGGCAAGGACGCGCTCAACGGCTTCAAGCGCGGCTACAAGGCCGCCCCGGGCGACGAGGTCTACACCAAGCTGGGCCAGATCGACTACGCGGCCGAGCTGGCGCAGATCCGCGCGGCCAAGCCGGACGCGGTCTACATCTTCCTGCCCGGCGGCATGGGCATCAATTTCGTCAAGCAGTTCGTGTCTGCCGGCCTGTCGCAGAGCATCAAGCTGATCGGCCCGGGCTTCTCGGCCGACGAGGACGTGATCCAGGCCGTGGGCGAGCCCATGCTGGGCATGGTCAACACGGCCCAGTGGGCGCATGACCTGGACGTGCCGCAGAACAAGGCCTTCGTCGAAGCCTTCCGCAAGGAATACAACGGCCGTTATCCCTCGGTCTACGCGGCCCAGGCCTACGACGTGATCATGGCCATGGACGCGGCGGTCAAGCAGGCCGGCGGCAAGGCCAGCGATCGCGACGCCATCGTGCGCGCGCTGGAAAAGGCCGACTACCCCTCGGTGCGCGGCAGCTTCACCTATGGCAAGAACCACTATCCCATCCAGGCCTATTACCAACGCGTGATCCAGAAGGACGCGAGCGGCCGCATCACCAACAAGCTGGTGGGCAAGGTCTTCGACAAGTACCAGGACGTCTACGTCGGGGAATGCAAATAGGGCCACCCCCGAAGCGCTGACGCGCTTCCCCCTAGGCGGGCCCCCCTCCAGGGGGCATGCCTGCGGACCGGCAAAGCCGGATCCGCGGCATCCCGATCGTGGGGCACCCGTTGCGTCGTTGGGCACTTCCTCGGGGTTGGTCTCGTGGCATGAGCGGGTAGGCGGTATCTGAAGAACTGGAAGCGCTTTATTGAATCGACCGTGCGCAGGCCATCGGCGGCGCGCGGCAGGGGGTAGTGTTCATGACGTTTACGCTGATCGTCGAGCAATTGCTGAACGGTCTGCAGTTTGGGTTGATGTTGTTTCTGATCGCGGCCGGGCTGACCCTGGTGTTCGGCATCATGGACATCATGAATCTGGCTCACGGCTCGCTCTACATGGCCGGCGCCTACGTGGCCGCCGAGACCATGCAACGCACGGGTTCCTTCACCGCCGCTGTCCTGGTGGCGGCCGTCGCCACCGGGCTGGTCGGCGTGGCGCTGGAGCTCACGCTGATCCGCCGCCTCGCGCTGCGCGACCATCTGGCACAGGTGCTGGGCACCTACGCCGTCATCCTGATCGCCAACGATCTGGTCAAGATGATCTGGGGGCCGGCGCCGGTCATGCTCAACATGCCGGCGGCGCTGTCCGGACCGGTGCGACTGTTGCCGGACCTGCTCTATCCCGCTTACCGCCTCATGATCATCGCCTTCGGCGTGGCCGCCGCGCTGGGCCTGTACTGGTTCGTGACGCGCACGCGCGCCGGGGTGCTGGTGCGCGCCGGCGCGTCCAACCGGCAGATGGCCACGCTGATGGGCGTGCGCGTGCCGCTGCTGTTCCTGGGCGTGTTCGCGCTGGGCGCCATGCTGGCCGCCGTGGCGGGCGCGCTGCTCGGCCCGATCACCTCGGTGCAGGTGGGCATGGGCGAGGAGATCCTGATCCTGGTGCTGGTCTGTATCGTCATCGGCGGCATCGGCTCGATCCGGGGCGCCTTCGTCGGCGCCTTGCTGGTGGGCATGGTGGACACGGCGGGCCGGGCCTTCCTGCCCATGCTGCTGCGCCAGGTGTTCTCGCCCGCCGTGGCGTCCAGCGTGGGGCCCACGCTGGCGGCCATCGCCATCTATGTGCTGATGGCGGCGGTGCTGGTGTTCCGGCCTTCGGGCCTGTTTCCGGCGCGGGGGTAAGGCAAGATGCGCAAACAGACTGCCTGGACCCTGGTCCTGCTGGCCCTGCTGGCGGTGTTTCCCCTGGTCGCGCCCGCGCTCGGCCTGGACTTCTATATTTCCTTCGTGCGCCGCGTGCTGATCTACGCGCTGGCCGCCACCAGCCTGAACCTGATCCTGGGCTACGGCGGCATGGTGGCGCTGGGCCACGCGGCCTTCTTCGGCGCCGGCGCCTATGCGGTGGGCATCCTGGCCATGTCGGGGGTGACGTCCGCGCTGGTGTCCTGGCCGGTGGCCGTGGCGCTGGCGGCCGTGCTGGCCTGCATCACCGGCGCGATCTCGCTGCGCACGCGCGGCGTGTACTTCATCATGATCACGCTGGCCTTCGCGCAGATGCTGTTCTACATCTTTATTTCGCTGCGGCAGTATGGCGGCGAGGACGGGCTGAACCTGCCGGGTCCGTCCACGCTGCCGGGGCTGTCGCTGGGCGACGACGTGTCGTTCTACTACCTGGTGCTGGCGCTGTTCACGCTCCTGTCCTGGCTGTTCGGACGGCTGGTGGCCTCCCGCTTCGGCACCGCGCTGCAAGGCATACGCGAGAACGAGTCGCGCATGGAGTCGCTGGGCTATCCGGTCTACCGAATCAAGCTGGCCGCCTTCACGCTGAGCGGCGCCGCGGCCGGACTGGCCGGCGCGCTGCTGGCCAACCACAACCTGTTCATCTCGCCCAGCCTGATGCACTGGACCCAGTCGGCCAACCTGCTGATCATGGTGCTGGTGGGCGGCATCGGCCTGCGCCATGGCGGCGTGGCCGGCGCGGTGGTGATGCTGACGCTGGAAGAGGTTCTGCGCTTGTGGACGGAATACTGGCACCTGCCGCTGGGCGTGCTGCTGCTGGGCGTGGTGTTCGGCGCGCCGCGCGGGCTGGTCGGCCTGCTGGGGCCATGGTTCGCCAGCCGCGCGACGGCGCGGCCGGGCAAGGAGGGATCGCGATGAACGCCGTCAATTCCGCGGTGCCTGCCCTGGAGGCGCGCGGCCTGGTGCGCCGCTTCGGCGCGCTGGTGGCGACCGACCAGGTATCGCTGAGCCTGGCGCCGGGCGAGATCCATGCCCTGATCGGCCCCAACGGCGCCGGCAAGTCCACCCTGATCCACCTGCTCTCGGGCACGCTGGCGGCCGACGCCGGCACGCTGCTGCTGGGCGGGCGCGACGTCACCGGCATGAACGCGCACCAGCGCGTGGCCGCGGGCCTGTCGCGCTCGTACCAGATCACCAATATCTTCAAGCAGTCTTCGGTGCTGGACAACCTGGTGCTGGCGGTACAGGCGCACGCGGGCAGCAGCTTCCGCTTCTGGCGTCCGCGCGCGGCCGAGACCGCGCTGTATGAACAGGCGCGCGAGCTGGCGCGCGAATGCGCCATCGACGCCAGCCTGCTGGAGCGTCCGGCCGGTACGCTGCCGCACGGCGAGCAGCGCAAGGTGGAGTTCGCGCTGGCCCTGGCCGCCCGGCCCGCCGTGCTGCTGCTGGACGAACCCATGGCCGGCATGGGGCCGGACGAGACGCTCAGGCTGACCGAGCTGATCGAGGCCATGCGAGGCCGCGCCGCCATGCTGCTGGTCGAGCACGACATGCAGGCCGTGTTCCGCCTGGCCGACCGCATTTCGGTGCTGGTGTACGGCCGCGTGATCGCAACCGGCACGCCTGACGAGATCCGCGCGAACGCCGACGTGCGCCAAGCCTATCTGGGTGACGAGGAAACCGCGCCCGCCCGCCAGGAGACTGCCTGATGCTCTCGATCGAATCGGCCAAGAGCGGCTACGGCGCGAGCCAGGTGCTGTTCGGCGTGGACCTGCGCATCGGCGCGGGACAGGTGGTGACCTTGCTGGGCCGCAACGGCATGGGCAAGACCACGCTGCTGCGCACCCTGTTCGGCCAGCTGCCGCTGCGCGGCGGCGCGATCCGCTTCGCCGGGCAGGACATCAGCGGCTGGAGTCCGGACCGCATCGCGCGCCTGGGCATGGCCATCGTGCCGGAAGGGCGACAGTGCTTTCCCAACCTGACGGTGCGCGAGCACCTGACGGCCTTTGTCGCGGCGCGCAATCCGGACATCGGCGCGCCCTGGACGCCCGAGCGGGTGTTCGAGCTGTTTCCCCGCCTGGGCGAACGCGCCCGCAACATGGGCAACCAGCTGTCCGGCGGCGAACAGCAGATGCTGGCCATCGGCCGGGCGCTGGTCACCAATCCGCGCCTGCTGATCCTGGACGAGGCCACCGAGGGCCTGGCGCCCAAGATCCGCGAGGAAATCTGGAACTGCCTGGCGCGGCTGCGCGAGGCCGGCCAGACCATCCTGGTGATCGACAAGTATGTCGAGCGCTTGCTCAGCCTGGCCGACCAGCACGTGATCCTGGAGCGCGGCAAGGTGGTCTGGACCGGCGACTCGCCGGCGCTGGACGCCGATCGCGGCCTGTGGGAACGCTATCTCGGGGTGTAGCGAGAAAGCCGCAATCCCCCTGCGCCGCCGGTTTGAAGATGCGACATAAACGGCAATAAAACCACATATAGTTTGCCGCAAGGAAAAACTTGACGCACAAAACGCTTCAAGGCGTTTACACCCGTTTCCATCGCCTGCGCGGTTCTCTACACTAAGCGCGCCACGCACCAGCTCGGTGCGTGGCCATCACTGCCCACGAGGCGGGTCGAGCGCGCGGCGGCAAGCCCTGCCCGCGGCCGCGGACTCGCGGCCGGGACGGCAGGCCGCGCATGCAAGACACTCCGCGCACGCCGCTACTTATCCAGTTGTCAGGAAGACTACGCATGGCGAAATGGGGTTTGCGCAAAAAATCGCTTATGGCTTTGCTGCTGGCGTGCCTGGTCGCGCTGGCGCCGGCCGCATTGATCGGCTGGCAGCTGCTGGACGGCGTCAGGGATCACTTCGGGCGGGCATTCGCCGACAACTTCACGCAACTGAACCGCCAGCGCATCCTGGCGCCGGTCTCGCGCGAACTGGCCCTGTCGCTGCGGCTGGCCGACAGCGAGGTCACGCGGCGCTGGCTGCGCAATGAGTCCGATCCGGCCGCGCGCGAGCTGTTCTTCCGCGAAGCCGACGGCTACCGCCGCGATCTGCTGGGCCGGGCCTACTTCATCGCCAGCGCCGCCACCGGCAACTATTACTTCAACGACGACCAGCCCCTGTCCGAGGCGCCGCGCTACACGCTGAGCCGCGGCGCCGCCGATGACGGCTGGTTCTACAAGTCCCTGCAGGCGTCCGCGCTCTACAACATCAACGTCAACCCCGACCTGAAGCTCAAGACCACGCGGGTCTGGATCAACGCCCAGGTGCGCGACGGCGACAAGGTGCTGGGCCTGACCGGCGCCGGCCTGGACGTGGGCGGCTTCCTGCGCGACTTCGTCAATAGCGGCCAGGCCGGCGTCACGCCCATCATCGTCGACGAGACGGGCGCGATCCAGGCGCACATGGATCCCACGCTGATCGCCTACAACTCCGGCGCCGGCGGCGCCGACGGCCGTGGCATGGTGTTCTCCCTGCTGGACCCCGGCCCGGGGCGCGAGGAACTGCGCTCGGCCATGCACGCGGCGCAGGCCGATCCACAGTCGGTGCAGTCGGCCTGGGTCGCGGTGGACGGCCACCGCCAGCTGGTGTCGGTGGCTTACATGCCCGAACTGCACTGGCATGTGCTGACCCTGGTGGACCTGGGCGCGGCCCGGGTGCTGGACACGGGCTGGATCTGGCCGGTGGCGGTGGGCCTGGTGCTGCTGTTCGCGGCCATGCTGCTGTGCTTCGGCTACGCCGTCGAGCGGTTGATGCTGCGGCCGCTGCGCCGGCTGCAGCAATCGGCCCGCGCCATCGCCAACGGCAGCTATGACGTCAGCCTGCCGCCCGGAGGCCAGGACGAGATCGGCGATCTCAGCAATGCCTTCGGCGTCATGGCCGACAAGGTGCGCCAGCACACGGCCGAGCTCGAGAGCAAGGTGCGCGAGCGCACCTCGGAGCTGGAAAACGCCAACCGCGCCATGGCCGCCGCGCACAAGAAGATCGGCGACTCCATCGACTACGCCAGCCTGATCCAGCGGGCCATCCTGCCGGATCGCCAGCTGACCCAGTCGCTGGGCGAGCATCACTTCGTGCTGTGGAAGCCGCGCGACGTGGTGGGCGGCGATTTTTACGTGTTCCGCTCCGATGGCGGGAATTGCCTGCTGGGCATCATGGACTGCGCCGGCCACGGCGTGCCGGGCGCGCTGATGACCATGCTGGCGCGCGCCGCCATCGACCTGGCGATCACCGAGGTCGGCCCGTCCGATCCGGCCGCCGTGCTGACCCGCACCGACAGCGCGATCCGCGCCATGCTTGCGGACGCGCAATTGCCGAGGGCGCTGGCGACCAATACGGACGCGGGGCTGGTATATATTGACCGCCAGGCTGGCCTGCTGCGCTACGCGGGCGCGAAGATCAGCCTGTACGCCAGCAATGGCGATGCGTTGCGCGAAGTTCCCGGAGGAAAGCGTGCGCTGGGTGATAAACGCGCGGGCGTCTACGAGAACATCGAGCTGTCGATGGAACCGGGCTGGACCTACACCCTGGCGACCGACGGCTTCCTGGATCAGGCGGGCGGTGAACATGGCTTCGGCTTCGGCAACACGCGCTTCGCCGACATGCTCAAGACCCACGCGCGGCGGCCGTTAACTGAACAGGTCGCCGCGTTCACGCAGGCGCTGGCCGATTATCAGGGCGGCCAGCCGCAGCGCGACGACATCACCTTGCTGTCTTTCCGTTTCGAATAATCGTTATCAGGGCGCCAACTTCCATGAATGCCTCCGATCTGTACGCCTTGGGCGAGCGGTTCAACCAGAACCGGACCCTGTTGTGCTTCAACGGGCCGATCTCCCGCAGCCTGATCGAAGAAATCGGCAACGCGCTGAAGAACTACCTGAATGTCGAGCACGCCCGGCCGGCGGAGGCCATGGACGTGTTCTCGGTCTATATCGAAATGATCCAGAACATCCGCCAGTACGCCGCCCAGAACGGCGACACCGACGCCTGCGCCACGGTGGTCATCGGCCGCCGCGACGAAAGCCGTTACGTGGTGTCGGCTGGCAACCTGGTGCGGATCGAGGACGGCAACGCCCTGGTGGCGCGCGTCCAGGAGCTGGCTGCCCTGGACAAGGCCGAGTTCAAGGCCGCCTACAAGGCGCAGCTTCACAAGCCCCGGGCCCAGGGCGTGGCCTCGGGCGCGGGCCTTGGGCTGATCGACATCGCCCGGCGCTCGGGCGCGCCGATGGAGGCCAGCCTGACGCCGGCCGCCGGCGAAGGCACGGCCTTCTTCAGCCTGAGCGCGGTGATCTGAACGCCGCCATGCCCACGGATTCCCAATTGAACAGGCCCCATGCGCCGGACCCAGCCGCCCGCGTCCGCGACGGGGCCCATCGGAGCTATTGATGAAAGACCTGAACATTCCCGGGACCCAGTCCACGCCCGCCATCACCGCGGATCCGGCGCGGGGCCTGCTGACCATGCGCGGCGATTCCTATCCTGAAAACTCGTTCGAGCTGTTCGGCCCGGTGATCGAGTGGGTGGAATCCTATCTGCTGGGAGCTAGCGCGCCGCTCAACCTGGAACTGGAACTGCTGTACATGAACACCAGCAGCATCAAGTCCATGATGGATATCTTCGACGTGCTGGAATCCGCCCACGGCAAGGGCCGCCAGGTTGGCGTCACCTGGTTCTACGACATGCGCAACGAGCGCGTCGGCGAACTGGCCGAGGAATTCAAGGAAGACTGCACCTTTCCCTTCTCGGTTATCGGCCGCCAATGAAAGCAGGCAACGCCGACCTGGACCAGCGCATCGCCGAATTGTTGGCGGATCCCGCCCATGTCGGGCATCCGCTGCGCGAGGCATTGGAGGCGCTGTGGCGCCATACCGCCGACCAGATGGCGCGGATCGAGCGCGTGACCCAGTTGTCGGATGCCTACCAGACCATGGCGCATGAGCGCGAGATCGGCCTGTGCGACCGCTTCGACCGGCAATTGCGCCGGCTGACCCGCATCGCCCGCATCTCCGATCACTACCAGAGCATGATGCGCGACCTGAACGCCGCGCTCGAGGAAACGTCCAGCCGCGACCCCCTGACCGGCCTGTTGAACCGCCGCGCCCTGATGGAGACGATCAAGCAGGAGGTGCAGCGCGTCGCGCGCGGCGGCCAGCCCTTCGTCGTGGGCATGCTGGACGTGGATCATTTCAAGGCGGTCAATGACCGCTACGGCCACGAGGCCGGCGACCGCGCCCTGGTCGAGCTGGCCAGGGTGCTGCGCCACGGCCTGCGCGAGTACGACCTGTGCGGCCGCTGGGGCGGCGAGGAGTTCCTGGTGCTGCTGCCCAATACCGGGCCGGAGGCGGCGCAGGCCGTCATGGACAGGCTGGTCGGCGAGGTCCGCGCCATGGTCATCGACGTGGGCGGCGAGGCGCTCAGGCTCACGGTCAGCATCGGCATGTCGTGCCATCAGCTGGGAGAGACCTTTTCAGAAACGCTCAGCCGCGCGGACCAGGCCCTGTACCTGGCCAAGCAGGACGGACGCGACCGCGTCGCCCTTGGATATACCCCCGGCGCTGAATGACTCCGGAACTGCTGTATTCCGGTATTGGAGCCTCATATGCTTGATTCTCATCTGGGCGTTCCCGACGCGGTTCCAGAAGCGGACGCGTGGCGAACGGGCAGCTACCTGGCATCGATGGATCGGGCGCTGCTGCTGTTCGACTTCGACCCGGCCGGCTCCGTGTTGAGTACGAATGCGAATTTTCTGGCGGCCATGGGCTACGCCAGCGACGAGGCGCTGACCCTGCGCCACGACATGCTGTGCGACAGCATGGACGAGGGCAAGGGCATCGCCAGCGCCGAACAGATCTGGGCCCGGCTGCGCCGCGGCGAACACTTCTCCGGCACCTGCCGCTACCGCCGCCGCAATGGCGGCGCGCTGTGGATCGAGGCCACCTACCTGCCGCAGATCAATCCGGCCGGCGAGGTCGAGCGCATCTCGGTCGTCTCGCGCAAGTCCATCGCCGACGCAGAGCGGCAGGAAGAGGTGCGCCTGCTGCTGCTGGGCATCAACGAGACCGGCAACGCCGTGGCCGTGTCCGGCCCGGACGGCCGCATCGTCTACGTCAACGAGGGCTTTCACCGCATGCTCGGCTTCGGCCGCGCCGACGCGGTCAATCAGGAGCTGGGCGAACTGCTGGCCGGCGGCCGGCCGGATGGCGGCACGCGCGAAGAGCTGGATCGCCGCATCGCCTGCCGCGAGGGCTACCACAAGGACGTGCTGGTCTACGATCGCGCCGGCAAGCCGCTATGGGTGTCTGTCATGGCCAACTCCGTGTTCGACGAGCGCGGCACGCTGGTCAACGTGGTGGATGTGCTGACCGACATCACCCCGACCAAGGTGCATGAGGTGCTGCAGCGCCGCGTGCTGCAGGCCATGGTCAACGAGGCATCTGTCACCGAAGTGATGAACATGGTGTGCCGCGAGGTCGAACGCCTGGCGCCCGAGGTGCTGACCACCGTGCTGCGGGTGGACGATGCCGGGCGGCTGCGGCCGCTGGCCGCGCCCAGCCTGCCGCCGGCGTTCAGCGACGCGCTGGACGGCGAGCCGATCGGCCCGCAATGCGGCGCCTGCGGCACTTCCGCCTTCCTGGGCCGGCCGGTCATCGTGCCGGATATCGCCACCGATCCGCTGTGGGACGGCTATCGCCACCTGCCGCTGCCGGACGACATCAAGTCCTGCTGGTCCTCGCCGATCAAGTCCAGCGATGGTCGCGTCATCGGCACTTTCGGCTTCTATTTCCGCGAGCGCCGGCTGCCCGACGACTTTCATCACCGCCTGGTGGATGTCTGCGTCTACCTGTGCGCGCTGGCGCTGGAGCGCGAGGAAGCGCGCGCCCGCATCCGCCAGCTGGCCTTCTACGACGAATTGACCGGGCTGCCCAACCGCAATCTGTTGCTGGCCCAGTCCGAGCAGGCCATCGCCCGCGCCGAGGCCGAGCGCAAGCGCGTGGCGGTGCTGTTCCTGGACCTGGACCGCTTCAAGCAGGTCAACGACACGCTGGGGCATCCCATCGGCGACGCGCTGCTGCGCGAGGTCGCGCTGCGGCTGCGGCGGCTGGCGCGCGCCACCGACATCGTCGGCCGGCTGTCGGGCGACGAGTTCGTCATGCTGCTGCCCGATTTCGAGCATGGCCGGCTGACCGCCGCCGCCGAGCACATCCTGGTGGCGCTGGCGCAGCCCTTCGGCGTGGGCGGCATCACGCTCAATCCCTCGGTCAGCATCGGCATCAGCGTCTTCCCGGAAAACGGGCGCGACATGGACACGCTGCTGCGCCACGCCGATATGGCCATGTACCAGGCCAAGACCGCCGGCGGCAACCGCATCTCCTTCTTCAGCGCCGAGATGAACCGGCAGGCGCAGGAACGCCTGGCGCTGGAGGCGGCCCTGCGCGATGCGCTGGAAGGCCGCGCGCTGCGGTTGCACTACCAGCCGCAGGTCGGGCTCAGGAACGGCAGCCTGTACGGCGTCGAGGCGCTGGCCCGCTGGCGCCATCCGACGCTGGGCGAGATCTCGCCGGCGCGCTTCGTGCCGCTGGCCGAGGAATGCGGGCTGATCGGCGACCTGGGCGACTGGGCGCTGCGCGAGGCCTGCTCGCAGCTGGCGACCTGGCGTCACAACGGCCTGCGAGTGCCTTCGGTGTCGGTGAACCTGTCGGCCACCAACTTCCACAATCTGAACCTGCCCCGGATGATCGCGGCGACGCTGGCGGAATTCGGCCTGGCGCCGGGCGACCTGATGCTGGAAATCACCGAGGGCGTGGTGCTGGACGCCACCGCCGGCACGCTGCGCACCATCGCCGAGCTGCATCGCCTGGGCGTGCGCCTGTCCATGGATGATTTCGGCACCGGCTATTCCAGCCTGGGGCACTTGCGCCGGCTGATCGTCGACGAGCTCAAGCTGGACCGCAGCTTCGTGCAGGGCCTGGAGAGCGACGACGCGGCGCGCGCGCTGACCAGCGCCGTGATCCGCATCGGCGAGAGCCTGAGCCTGCCCGTCGTGGCCGAGGGGATCGAGAACGAAGAGCAGCGGCGCTTCCTGATCGAGCAGGGCTGCGCGGCGGGGCAGGGTTTCCTGTTTTCGCCGCCCTTGCCGGCCAACGACCTGGAGCAGTGGCTGCGCGGTCGGTACTAGCGGCAGCTTGAACGCAAGGGCGGGCCGAGTCCCGCCCTTGTGCCGTTCCCGGCAGGCAGCGCCCCTCGGGGCGCGGGGCCCGGCGCCCCTCCACGCCTTCCCGACGGGTTGCCAGTCGCGGCAATTCGTCCCCATTTGATATCCGGACTAGTCGCTTTCCCCATTTGCGATAGGTCAATTTCGGGTATATATTTCAAGCCTAAACTATCCAGACCTAAATATCTGCGGCCCCCGCTCCTGCACACCCAGAGCGCCCGTCGCACACCATGGAGTGCATACGGAAATGAAAATAGTCTGCATCGGCGGCGGTCCCGCCGGCCTGTATTTCGGTCTGCTCATGAAGTTGCAGGATCCCGCCAACGAAGTCACGGTGATCGAGCGCAACCGCCCATATGACACCTTCGGTTGGGGCGTGGTGTTTTCCGACGCCACCATGCAGAACCTGCGCGAGGCCGATCCGGTGTCCGCCCAGACCATCGGCGACGCCTTCAACCACTGGGACGACATCGACATCCACTTCAAGGGTCGCAGCCTGCGCAGCGGCGGCCATGGCTTCATCGGCATCGGCCGCAAGAAGCTGCTGAACATCCTGCAGGCGCGCTGCGAGGAGGTGGGCGTCAAGCTGGTGTTCGAACAGTTCATCCAGGACGACCAGGCCATCGCGCGCGAATATGACGCCGACCTGGTGATCGCCTCGGACGGCATCAACAGCCAGGTCCGCACCCGCTACGCCGACACCTTCCGCCCCGACATCGACCAGCGCAACTGCCGCTTCGTCTGGCTGGGCACGAAAAAGGTCTTCGACGCTTTCACCTTCGCCTTTGTGCAGACCGAGCACGGCTGGTTCCAGGCGCACGCCTACCGCTACGAAGACGGCATGTCCACCTTCATCGTGGAAACGCCCGAGGAAACCTGGCAGGCCGCCGGCATCGAGCAGATGAGCCAGGAAGAGGGCATCGCCTATTGCGAAAAGCTGTTCGCGCCCTGGCTGGACGGCAATCCGCTGGTGAGCAACGCCTCGCACTTGCGCGGCTCGGCCATCTGGATCCGTTTCCCGCGCGTCATCTGCAACACCTGGGTGCACTGGAACACGCTGGACACCGCCCGCGGCGAGCGTCGCGTGCCGGTGGTGCTGATGGGCGACGCCGCCCACACCGCCCACTTCTCCATCGGCTCGGGCACCAAGCTGGCGCTGGAGGATTCCATCGAGCTGGCGCGCTGCCTGAGCGGCGCCGAAGGCAGCGTGGAACACGGCTTGAAGCACTACGAGGAAGTGCGCAGCGTGGAAGTGCTGAAGATCCAGAACGCCGCCCGCAACTCCACCGAATGGTTCGAGAACGTCAAGCGCTACGCTGGCCTGGAGCCGGAGCAGTTCGCCTACTCGCTGCTGACCCGCTCGCAGCGTATTTCGCACGAGAACCTGCGGCTGCGCGATCCGGCCTGGCTGGAAGGCTTCGAGCGCTGGATCGCCGAGCGCGCCGGCGCGCCGGCCCCGGCCGGCCAGCGTCCGGCCATGCCGATGCTCACGCCCTATCAGGCGCGCGGCGTGCGGCTCAAGAACCGCATCATGGTTTCGCCCATGGCCATGTACTCCTGCCAGGACGGCGTGCCGGGCGATTTCCACCTGGTGCATCTGGGCGGCCGCGCCATGGGCGGCGCCGGCCTGGTGATGGTGGAGATGACCTGCGTTTCGCCCGACGCGCGCATCACCCCGGGATGCCCCGGCCTGTGGAATGACGAGCAGGCGCGCGCTTTCACCCGCATCGTGGACTTCGTGCACGGCAACAGCGACGCCCGCATCGGCGTGCAGATCGGCCATGCCGGCCGCAAGGGCTCGACCCAGCTGGGCTGGCAGAAGATCGACCATCCGCTGACCGAAGGCAACTGGCCGCTGCTGTCGGCCTCGGCGCTGCCCTATATCGAGGGCGTGTCGCAGACGCCGCGCGCCATGACGCGCGCCGACATGGATCAGGTGCGCGACAACTTCGTGGCCGCCGCCCGGCGGGCCGTCGCCGCCGGTTTCGACTGGCTGGAGCTGCACTGCGCCCACGGCTATCTGCTGTCCAGCTTTATCTCGCCCCTGACCAACCAGCGCGACGACGAATATGGCGGCAGCCTGGAGAACCGGCTGCGCTATCCGCTGGAAGTGTTCCACGCGGTGCGCGCCGCCTGGCCCGAGGACAAGCCCATGTCGGTGCGGATCTCGGCGCACGACTGGGTCGAGGGCGGCATCACCCCCGACGACGCGGTCGAGATCGCGCGCCGCTTCAAGGCCGCCGGCGCCGACATGATCGACTGCTCGTCCGGCCAGGTCAGCAAGGCCGAGAAGCCCGTCTACGGCCGCATGTTCCAGACGCCCTTCGCCGACCGCGTGCGCAACGAAGCCGGCATTCCCACCATCGCCGTGGGCGCGATCTTCGAGGCCGACCACGCCAACGCCATCATCGCGTCCGGCCGCGCCGACCTGTGCGCGCTGGCCCGTCCGCACCTGGCCGACGCGTCCTGGACGCTGCGCGAAGCCGCCCGCGTGGGCTATCGTGACGTGACCTGGCCCAGCCAATATTTCGCCGGCAAGCGCCAGCTGGAAACCAACTTCGAGCGCGCCGCCGCCATGGCGCAATTGGACGTCAAATGAGTGAACTTGCATTGCCCCTGGCGGGCCGCCATGCGCTGGTGACGGGCGGCGCCCGAGGCATCGGCCTGGCCTGCGCCCGGGCGCTGCTGGCGCGCGGCGCCCGCGTCACGCTGCTGGGCCGCGATGGCGCGGCGCTGGACAGCGCCGTCGGGGGGCTGGCGAGCCTGGGCCAGGCCCAGGCCGTCAGCGCCGATATCGCCGACGAAGCCTCGGTGCGGCAGGCCTTCGCGCAGGCCGAGGCCGCCTTCGGCCCGGTGCACATCCTGGTGAACAACGCCGGCCAGGCGGTCAGCCAGAAGTTCGAGCGCACCGACGCCGCGCTGTGGCAGAACATGCTGGCGGTCAATCTGACCGGCACCTTCCACTGCGTCCAGGCGGCGCTGCCGGGCATGCTGGCGGCGGGCTGGGGCCGGGTGATCAACGTCGCCAGCACCGCCGGCCTGATCGGCTACGCCTATGTCAGCGCCTATTGCGCCGCCAAGCACGGCGTGATCGGCCTGACGCGCTCGCTGGCGCTGGAAACCGCGAGCAAGGGCGTGACCGTGAACGCGGTCTGCCCCGGCTACACCGAGACCGACATCGTGCGCGGCGCCGTCGCCAACATCGTCGACAAGACCGGCATGACGCCGGACGCCGCCCGCGCCAAGCTGGCCGAGCGCAACCCGCAGGGCCGCCTGGTGCAGCCCGAGGAAGTGGCCGAGACGGTCGCCTGGCTGGCCCTGCCGGCCAGCGCCTCGATCAATGGCCAGGCCATCGCCGTGGACGGCGGCGAAGTGATGACCGGCTGAGCCGGCGCCCACCCCTTGCATACAGAAACGGAGACACCATGAGCACGCAGACCGAAGAACACAGCATGAAGCACCACAAGCGTCCGCTCGCCGGCTACCAGGCGAAGACGTTCCTGTGGCAGGTGTCTGCGGACGGCAAGGTCGCCACCATCACGCTGAACCGGCCCGAGCGCAAGAATCCGCTGACCTTCGATTCCTATGCCGAGCTGCGCGACCTGTTCCGCGCGCTGGTCTACGCCACCGACATCAAGGTCGTGGTGGTGACGGGCGCGGGCGGCAATTTCTGCTCCGGCGGCGACGTGCACGAGATCATCGGCCCGCTGACCAGGATGAGCATGCCCGAGCTGCTGGACTTCACCCGCATGACGGGCGATCTGGTCAAGGCCATGCGCGCCTGCCCGCAGCCCATCGTGGCGGCGGTGGACGGCATCTGCGCCGGCGCCGGCGCCATGATCGCGCTGGCCTCGGACATGCGCCTGGGCACGCCTGCCGCGCGCACCGCCTTCCTGTTCACCCGCGTCGGCCTGGCCGGCGCGGACATGGGCGCCTGCACGCTGCTGCCGCGCATGATCGGCCAGGGCCGCGCGTCGGAACTGCTGTACACCGGCCGCGCCATGACGGCCGAAGAAGGCGCCAGCTGGGGCTTCTTCAACGCGCTGCACGATGGCGCCGGGCTGCTCGACGCCGCCCAGGCGCTGGCCGCGCAGCTGGCCGCCGGCCCGACCTTCGCCCATGGCGTGACCAAGAAGCTGCTGCACCAGGAATGGAACATGGGCGTGGACGAGGCCATCGAGGCCGAGGCCGAGGCCCAGGCGATCTGCATGCAGACGCGCGATTTCCATCGCGCTTATGAAGCGTTCGTCGCCAAGCAAAAGCCGATATTCGAAGGAAACTGAAATGCGTGATGCAAGCTGGTTGGACTGGCCCTTTTTCGAGGAACGGCACCGCGTCCTGGCGCACGAGGTCGACGCCTGGTGCGAGCGCTCGCTGGGCGAGGTCGATCATCATGATGCGGACGCCGCCTGCCGCAAGCTGGTCAAGGCCATGGGCGAGGCCGGCTGGCTGCGCTACGCGGTCGCCGGCGGTCCTGGCGGCGCCTGGGGCGGCGCGTTGCCCGAGGTTGATTCGCGCTCGGTCTGCATCCTGCGCGAAACGCTTGCGCGCCATGAAGGGCTGGCGGACTTCGCCTTCGCCATGCAGGGCCTGGGCAGCGGCGCGATCTCGCTGATGGGTTCCGATGCGCTGCGCGCGCGCTACCTGCCGCGCGTGGCGCGCGGCGAGGCCATCGCCGCCTTCGCGCTGTCCGAGCCCGAGGCCGGTTCCGACGTGGCCGCGCTGGCCTGCGAAGCCCGGCTGGACGGCGACGCCTATGTGCTCAACGGCGCCAAGACCTGGATCTCCAACGGCGGCATCGCCGACTTCTACTGCGTGTTCGCGCGCACCGGCGAGGCGCCGGGCGCGCGCGGCATCAGCGCCTTTGTCGTGGACGCCGACACCCCGGGCTTCGAGGTCAGCGAGCGCATCGACCTGATCGCCCCGCACCCGCTGGCCACGATCACTTTCGACAACTGCCGCATCCCCGTCGCGCAGCGGCTGGGCGAGCCGGGGCAGGGCTTCAAGCTGGCCATGATGACGCTGGACATCTTCCGCGCCTCGGTGGCGGCGGCGGCGCTGGGCTTCGCCCGTCGCGCGCTGGACGAGGGGCTGGAACGGGCCAGGTCGCGCCGCATGTTCGGCCAGACCCTGGCCGACCTGCAGCTGACGCAGGCGGCGCTGGGCGACATGGCCACCGCCATCGATTCCTCGGCGCTGCTGACCTATCGCGCCGCCTGGATGCGCGACGTGCAGAAGCAGCGCACCACGCGCGAGGCGGCGATGGCCAAGATGACCGCCACCGAGTCGGCCCAGGCCGTGATCGACCGCGCGCTGCAGATGTTCGGCGGCGCGGGCGTGGTCTCCGGCATGCCGGTGGAAAAGCTGTACCGCGAGATCCGGGCGCTGCGCATTTACGAGGGCGCCACCGAAGTCCAGAAGTTGATCATTGCCCGTGAACTACTGAAATCCTGACGGACGCCGCAGAGCGCCCGCGAGACCAGGCCACGCCACCAAACCACACAGCACAGACGGCAAGGGGTTTTCATGGAAACATCCGCCCACATCGACACTTTCGCCCGGGACAACCTGCCCCCGGGCGAGCTATGGCCTGAATTCCTGCTCGACGGCCCCGACGTGGCCTATCCCAAGCGCATGAACTGCGCGGTGGAACTGGTGGACGCCATGGTCGAACGCGGCCATGGCGAGCGCGTGGCGTTGCGCTGGTCCCAGGAGGGCAAGCCCGCGGCCATGACCTACGGCGAGCTGGCGGCGCTGACCAACCGCATCGCCCATGTGCTGGTCGAGGACATGAAGCTGGTGCCGGGCAACCGGCTGCTGCTGCGCGGCCCGAACAATCCCATGATGGCGGCCTCCTGGCTGGCCGCCATCAAGGCCGGCCTGGTCACCGTGCCCACCATGCCGCTGCTGCGCGCCAAGGAACTCAAGCAGATCATCGACAAGGCGCAGATCCAGGCGGCGCTGTGCGACGTGCGCCTGAAGGACGAGGCCGAGTTCTGCCTGCAGAAGGACCATGAACACCATTGCGCCGGCCTGCGGCAGGTCGTGTATTTCAACGACCAGGGGCCGGCCTCGCTGGACGCGCTGGCCGCGACCAAGGCCGACGATTTCCAGGCCTGCGACACCTCGGCCGACGACGTCTGCCTGATCGCCTTCACCAGCGGCACCACCGGCGCGCCCAAGGGCTGCATGCACTTCCATCGCGACGTGCTGGCCATGTGCGACCTGTTTCCCAAGCACGTGATCAAGCCGGGACCGGACGATGTGTTCTGCGGCACGCCGCCGCTGGCCTTCACCTTCGGCCTGGGCGGCCTGCTGTGCTTCCCGCTGCGCGTGGGCGCCAGCACGGTGCTGGCCGAGAAGCTGTCGCCCGACAGCTTGCTGCAGCTGATCCAGGATTTCCGCGCCACCATCGTGTTCACCGCGCCCACCTTCTATCGCCAGATGGCGGCGCTGGCCGGCAAGTATGACCTGTCCTCGCTCAAGAAGAGCGTGTCGGCGGGCGAGGCCCTGCCCGACGCCACCCGCCAGCTGTGGAAGCAGGCCAGCGGCCTGGAGATGATCGACGGCATCGGCGGCACCGAGATGATCCACGTGTTCGTGTCCAGCCCGCCGGACGAGGTGCGGCGCGGCGCCATCGGCCGCGTGGTGCCGGGCTACATCGCGCAGATCGTGGACGACGACATGAATCCGCTGCCCAACGGCACCGCCGGCCGGCTGGCCATCAAGGGCCCCACGGGCTGCCGATACCTGGCCGACGAGCGCCAGCGCCGATTCGTGCAGGCTGGCTGGAACCTGCCGGGCGACACCTTCGTGCAGGACGACGACGGCTATCTCTTTTACCAGGCGCGCAACGACGACATGATAGTGTCGGCGGGCTACAACATCGCCGGTCCCGAAGTCGAGGACGCGCTGCTGCGCCATCCGGCCGTGGCCGAGTGCGGCGTGGTCGGCGCGCCCTGCGACGAACGCGGCCAGGTGGTCAAGGCCTTCGTGGTGCTCAAGCCGGGCTTTGAACCGGGCGATGCGCTGGTGGCCGAGCTGCAGGCCTTCGTCAAGGCCAATATCGCGCCTTACAAGTACCCGCGCGCCATCGAATTCGTGGATGCGCTGCCGCGCACCGAGACCGGCAAGCTGCAGCGCTTCGCGCTGCGCAAGATGGCCTGAGCGGCGACAAGGCAAACAGGAGCCAACATGGGAAATCCGTTCGTCAGCCAGGTGGAGGTGCGGTTCCGCCATTGCGATCCGGCCGGCATCGTGTTCTATCCGCGCTATTTCGAGATGATCAACGATTTCGTCGAGGAATGGTTCGACAAGGGCATGGGCCTGCCTTTCCATGCGCTGCACGTGGAGCGCCGGATCGGCACGCCCACGGCCTCGGTGCAGTGCGACTTCACCGCGCCCAGCCGCTGGCATGAACGGCTGCGCCAGACGCTGGAGGTGCAGCGCATCGGCGGCGCCTCGTTCAAGGCGCTGGTGCGTTTCGAAGGGCCGGACGAGCAGTTGCGGCTGTCGGCGACCCTGACCATCGTGACCGTGGACTTGCGCAGCATGAAGTCCACGCCCCTGCCCGACGATCTGCGCGAGCGGATGCGGGCCTATCTGGCGCCCGCCGCCTGAGCGCGCGCCAGCCTTACTTCACTGAGTTTTTTTGATAATAGGATGAGACGTTATGAAGATTCTGCAACCGCCGGATTGGATGGCGCCCCGTGGCTATTCAAATGGAATCCTCGCCGAGATGACGGTGGGCAGCAAGCTGGTGTTCGTGGGCGGCCAGGTCGGCTGGAACGGACAGCAGCAATTCGAGTCGGATGACCTGGCGGACCAGGTGCGCCAGACCCTGGCGAACATCGTCGCCATCCTGGCCGAGGGCGGCGCCAAGCCGGAGCACATCGTGCGCATGACCTGGTACGTCACCGACAAGAACGAATACGTGGCGGCCTATCCGGCCATCGGCAAGCACTACCGCGAACTGATCGGCCGGCATTTCCCGGCCATGACGGCGGTTGAGGTCGCGGACCTGGTCGAGGACCGCGCCAAGGTCGAGATCGAAGTCACGGCCGTCGTGCCGGCCTGATCCTGTTCAACGCGCCGGGCGGCCTGTCGCGTCGGCCCGGCGGTCCGGGCTCCGGCCGTCCGCCGTCCCGCTTACCGGGCCGGCATCCGGCACCGAATGGCGGGTGCTGGAGCCAGCGCGGGCCGCGCGTCCGCGATCACTGCGCCAGGCGCAAGGTCTGCCTGGGCAGTTCGCCGAATCTTTCCTTGTAGTACTCCGAAAACCGGCCCAGGTGGCCGAAGCCCACCGCCAGCGCCGCCTCGGTGACGTTGGCGCAGGCGCCGTCCAGCAGGCGCTGGCGCGCCGCGTCCAGCCGCAGCGCGCGCAGCGCGTTCATGGGCGTGGTGTCGCGGTGTTCCTGGAACAGCCGGGTCAGCGCCGTGTCGCTGGCGCCGGCGTGGCGGGCGATGTCCTTGAGCGTCATGGGCGTGGCCAGATGCGCGCGCATATAGGCCTCGGCCAGCGCCAGGCGGCGTGGCGGCGTGGCCGCCGGCCCGCCGCGCCAGGTGTTGGGCTGGTTGTACAGCAGGTGCAGCACCAGCGTGTCCTCGAGCTGGTCCAGCCAGGCGGCCGGCGGGCGCGGCGCGCCGTCGTCCAGCGTGGGCAGCAGGTGGATCAGGCCGCCCATCATGCTGCGCCAGGCGGCGCCCACCGGGTTGTCCAGCCGCAGCGCGGGGCTGAAGTCCAGCGGCCGCAGCGCGGCCTCGCCGAAGGCGCGCTGGCCGATAGCGTCCAGCTTGCCGCGCGGGATCTTCAACAGCAGTTGTTCGCAGCCGGCTTCCCAATGCAGCCGCAGCGGCCGGTTGGGCGCGATGACCGCGGCACAGGCCGGATCGGCGTCCACCCGGACGCCGCCGCATTCGATGCGGGCGCGCCCGCGCAGCGGCACCTGCACCAGCATGAAATCCTGCAGTTTGTCGGGTTCGATCTGGACTTCGGCGCCGTAGCGCAAGGTACAGACCGTCAGCGCGCCGAAGCGGCCGCGGTTCAGGCGCGCGTCGACCCGTCCGCCTTTCCAGGTCAGCCGGTGTTCCTTGAGGGTTTCCGAGACGAGCGCACGCGTCTCGTCCTGTTGCGTGGAGCTGAACACGCGCCGCTCGAACAAGGGCGCCAGCTCTAGGGGGGACCAGCCGCGCATGGATGCCTCCGGAACGCGGGACACCCCGCCTGCGCATCCAGAATAATTTAAAGGTCAAGGATTGGGAATTAAGTGAATCCCGGATAAAGCCGCCGCTTTTCGGATAGAGCGGGGCGGTCGGGCGGCCTACGCTAGCGCAAGCGGCCTGGGATCCCGCGCGGGCGGGCCCGGGTTGGTGCGTGGCGCGGCGGCGCGTAAGCTGGCGATTCCTGGCGAGCGGCATGCGCGGACCGCGGCAGACGGATTCTGCCAGTCTGACGCCGGCGGGGCCGGCGCGACAAAACGGGGTGATTCATGAATCGCAATCTCTGGGGCCGGCGCGCGCTGGCCATGCTGGTGTGCATGGGAGCGGCGGCGGGCGCCGTGGCGGCGGACAAGGTCAAGGTGGGCATGTTGACCACCTTGTCGGGTCCGGGCGCGGCCCTGGGCAATGAAATCCGCGACGGCTTCAATCTGGCGCTGCAACATACGGGCGGCAAGCTCGGCGGTCTGCCGGCCGAGGTGGTGGTGGCCGACGACCAGCAAAAGGCCGACGCCGGCCGCCAGGCCGTCGAGCGCCTGCTCAAGCGCGACAAGGTCGACGTGATGACCGGCATCGTGTTCTCGAACGTGCTGCTGCCGGTGATGCCCGCCATCCTGCAATCGGGCACGATCTACCTCAGCACCAACACCGGCCCCGAGAACTACGCCGGCGCCGGCTGTAACCCGAATTTCTTCGCGGTGGCCTGGCAGAATGAGGACATTCCGGCGGCCATGGGCAAGTACGCGGCCGACCAGGGTTACAAGCGCGTGGCGCTGATCGCGCCCGACTATCCCGGCGGGCGCGAATCGCTCAACGGCTTCAAGCGCCTGTACAAGGGTGGCCTGTCCGAAGAGATCTATACGCAGCTGGGTCAGCTGGACTACGGCGTGGAGATCACCCGCCTGCGCGCCAGCAAGCCGGACGCGGTGTTCTTTTTCCTGCCGGGCGGCATGGGCGTGAACTTCATCAAGCAGTTCAATGGCGCCGGACTGGGCCAGGAGATCGCGCTGCTGGCGCCGGGCTTCTCGGGCGACGAGGACACCATCGCCGCCGTGGGCGAGCCGATCAAGGGCTTGCGCAACACCGCGCAATGGGCGGCGGACCTGGACAATCCCGCCAACCGCAAGTTCGTCGAGGATTTCAAGAAGACCTACAAGCGCATGCCGACGCTGTACGCCTCGCAGGGTTACGACGCCGCCATGCTGCTGGACAGCGCGGTGCGCCAGACCGGCGGCAAGCTGGACGCGGACACGCTGCGTCCGGCGCTGCGCCGCGCCGATTTCAAGTCGGTGCGCGGCGATTTCAAGTTCAACCGCAACCAGTATCCCATCCAGAACTATTACCTGCGGATCATCGAGGCAGGCGCGGACGGCAAGCCGGCGAACAAGCTCTCGGGCACGGTGCTGACGCAGTACCGGGACCCGTTCGCCGCATCTTGTCAAATGGAGTAGACCCCCCCCGAAGCGCTGCGCGCTTCCCCCCAGGGGGGCGCCGCAGCGGACCGGCGGAGCCGGCTCCGCGCGGCCTGGATGAGTGGCGTTTTCTCATACGGGGCGAGTGGCTTGCTGGTCCCGTGTTGAATACAGATAGAAGGAGAGTTGCATGACTACGAACGTGACGACCCGGCGGATACGCATCGCCGCGCATGATGGCGGCGAGTTCGAGGGCTATCTGGCCGTGCCGGCCTCGGGCAGCGGCCCCGGCCTGGTGCTGTGCCAGGAGATCTTCGGCCTGAACGGCTTCGTGCGCCAGACCGCCGAGCGGCTGGCCGAGGAAGGTTATGTGGTGCTGGCTCCGGATCTGTTCTGGCGCCAGCAGCCCGGTATCGAACTGACCGACGGCCCGGATGACATGCCGCGCGCCTTCGCGCTGTACCAGGGCTTCGACGAGGATCTGGGCGTGCGCGACATCGGTTCGGCCGTGGCGGCGCTGCGCGCGCTGCCCGAGCTCAAGGGCGGCGTGGGCGCGCTGGGCTACTGCCTGGGCGGCAAGCTGGCCTATCTGGCGGCCTGCCGCTGCGACGTGGACGTGGCCGTGGGCTACTACGGCGTCGGCATCGAGAACAGCCTGGAGGAAGCGTCCAAACTGCGCGGCCGGCTGGTGCTGCACATCGCCGAGCGCGACGGCTTCTGTCCGCCCGAGGCGCGCGAGCGCATCCTGGCGGCGCTGGGCGGCAAGCCCGGCGTGGAGCTGTACGTGTATCCGGGCCTGGACCACGCCTTTGCCCGCACCGGCGGCGCGCACTACGACAAGCCCGCCGCGATGATGGCGCACCAGCGCAGCATGGCCGCCCTGCAACGCGCGATCGGACCGGAGTTCGACTACTCGCATCTGTGGGACAAGCACTGCGAATACGAATTCGGCACCCGCGACGTGGCCGCCACCATGGCCACCATGGTGGCCGAGCCCTATGTGAACCACATCCCCACCATGACCGGCGGCGTGGGCCACAAGGAGCTGTCGCGCTTCTACCAGCATCATTTCGTCAACAGCAATCCGCCCGACACGCGGCTGGTGCCGCTGTCGCGCACCGTGGGCGCCACGCAGATCGTCGACGAGCTGCTGTTCTGTTTCACCCACACCACCGAGATCGACTGGATGCTGCCCGGCGTGCCGCCCACCGGCAAGTACGTGGAGATTCCGTTGGTGGCGATCGTGAAGTTCCGAGGCGACAAGCTCTATCACGAACACATTTATTGGGACCAGGCCAGCGTGCTGGTGCAGGTGGGCCTGCTCGACCCGCAGGGCCTGCCGGTGGCTGGCGCCGAGACCGCGCGCAAGCTGCTGGACGAGACCCTGCCGTCCAACACGCTGATGGCGCGCTGGCGCGAGAGCGAGAACAAGTAGGAGATGGACATGGCATACAGCGAAGAGCAATTGGCCGCGATGGTGCGCGGCGACAGCGTGCACCGTGGCGTCTATACCGATCCGGCGATCTTCGATATGGAGATGGAGCGCATCTATGGCCGCGCCTGGATCTACGTGGGACATGAAAGCCAGGTGCCCAGGACGGGCGACTATCACACCACGCGCCTGGGCGATCAGGACGTGCTGATGGTGCGCGCGGCGGATGGCCGCGTGCACGTGCTGTACAACCGCTGTCCGCACAAGGGCGCCAAGGTGGTGGCGGACGGCGAGGGCTGCGCGGGCAAGTTCTTCCGCTGCCCGTACCATGCCTGGACCTTCAAGCTGGACGGCAGCCACCTGGGCGTGCCGCTCAAGCAGGGCCTGGAAGGCACGTCCTATGACCCGGCCGACCCCACGTTCTCGATGCGCCGCCTGGCGCGGGTGGACAGCTACCGGGGGTTCGTGTTCGCCAGCCAGTCGGCCGAGGGCCCGGCGCTGGAGGACTTCCTGGGCGGCGTGCGCTCGTCCATCGACAATCTCTGCGACCGCTCGCCGGTGGGCGAGGTTGAGGTGGCCGGCGGCGTGTTCCGCGTGATGCAGCGCTCGAACTGGAAGGTGTTCTACGAGAACCTGCACGACACCATGCACGCCCGCGTCACGCACGAGTCCTCGTTCGCCGCCGCGCGCGACGAAGCCAAGGAAATCGGCGAGATGCCGTTCGAGCTGCACATCATGGACGGCAACGGCGAGCCCTACGAATTCTGGGAAAAGCTGGAACTGCGCGCCTATCCGAACGGCCATGGCTATATGGAAGGCATCTTCAACCCCGGCGCGGCCGAGCGCGATCCGATTTCGCGGGCGCACTTCGAGACGCTGGCGGCGGCCTATGGCGAGGACAAGGCGCGCCAGGTGCTGGGCATGAACCGGCACAACACCGTGATCTACGGCAGCGGCTCGCCCCATACCGTGTTCCAGCAGTTCCGCGTGATCCGGCCGGTGGCCGTGGACCGCACGCTGATCGAGATCCAGACCTTCCGCTGCAAGGGCGCGCCGGACGGCGTGTTCAAGCGCGCCATGCTGTACGCCAACGTGATCAATTCGCCGTCCTCCAACGTCATGCCGGACGATATCGAGCTGTACAACCGTTGCCAGGAAGGCAATGCCACACGCGGCGGCGAATGGGTCAGCATGCACCGCTACCACGGCACCGACCGCAGCGACGAGCAGGGCATGGTGTCGGTCAACGGCACCAGCGAATTGCCCATGCGCAACCAGTTCCGCGCCTGGCGCGACTACATGCAGGCCGGCCCCGTGACGCTGGCATCGGCCGAGAAGGGAGAAGGCGCATGCTGCTAGACCTGGATTTCGACGTCGCTACCGACAATCTCAAGCCGGCGGACGTGCCGGCCGAGGCTTATCATCGCATCGCCCAGTTCCTCTACCGCGAGGCGCGGCTGCTGGATGAGCGGCGCTACGCCGACTGGCATGCGTTGTGGACCGAGGACGGCATGTACTGGATGCCGCGCGTGCCGGGGCAGAAGAGTCCCTACGACCACGTTTCGCTGTTCTGGGAAGACCGCATGCTGCGCGATGTGCGCATCCGCCGGTTGGAGCATCCGCGCAACTGGTCGCAACAGCCGCCGACGCGCAGCGCGCGGCTGGTCGGCGGGGTGCAGATCGAGGGCGTGGACGCGGGCGGCAACCTGGTGGTGCATTCGGCCTTCCAGATGACCGAGTGGCGCAAGCGCCAGCCGCGCCAGCTGGCCGGACGCTACACCCACAAGCTGGCCGCCGACGGCGACGGCTGGCGCATCCGCATGAAGCGCGTGGATCTGGTCAATTGCGATGACGCGCATGACGCGTTCGAGGTGTTCGTGTGAGGGTATGCCTGTATACGCCGCGCGGCGCCGGCCCGGCTTGCGGGAGCCTGCCATGAGCGCGGCCGACGTGGCCGTGCTGGCCCTGCATTATCAGAACGACGTGCTGCATCCGGAAGGCAAGATCCGCGTCGGCCTGGACGGCGACGGCGGCACGCGCCAGCGGCTGCTGCGCGGCGCTTCCGACCTGCTGCGCGGCGCGCGCATGGGCGGCCTGCCCATCGTGCATGTGCGCATCGCGTTCCGGCCCGACTACGCCGACCTGCTGGCCAACTGCGATATCTTCCGCAACGTGGCGGCCATCGGCGCGGTGCCGGAAGGGCAGTGGGGCAGCGCGTTCTACGAAGGCCTGCAGCCGCTGGCCGGCAGCGCGCGCGAGTTTGTGGTCAAGCACACGCGCATCAGCGCCTTCTACGGCACGCCATTGGAAGAGACGCTGCGCGTGCTGGGCGCGCGCCGGCTGGTGGTTGCGGGCGTGGCCACGCACTCGGTGGTCGAGGGCACGGTTCGCCACGCCGCCGATATCGGTTTCAATGTGATGGTGGCCGAGGACGCCTGCGCCTCGGCCGACCCGGCGGTGCACGATGCGTCGCTGGCCAGCATGCGGCTGATCGCGCAGACCGGCTCGGTGGCCGAGGCCATGCGCTGGGCGGCCGCGCACTGAACAAGGATACGTCATGGATTTCAAGGGCTTTCCCGGCCTGGCCGGCAAGACCGCCATCGTCACCGGCAGCACGCAGGGGCTGGGCGCGGACATCGCGCGCGGGCTGGCCGCGGCTGGCGCCAACGTGGTGCTGGTCGGCCGCAATGCCCCGGCCGGCCAGGCGCTGGCCGATGAGCTGCGCGAACGGGCGCTGTATTGCGAGACCGACATCGGCCAGGACGCGCAGATCGAGCGCTGCATCCAGGCCGCGCTGGCGAGCTTCGGCCGGATCGACATCCTGGTCAACAACGCCTGCCAGTACGCCGACCAGGGCCTGGCTTCCAGCCGCGAGCAATGGCATGCGACGCTGGACACCAACCTGGTGTCGGCCGCGATCTTCACCCAGCTCGTCGCGCCCAGGCTGCCGCGCGGCGGCGTGGTGGTGAACATGGGCAGCACCGGCGGCAAGTTCGGCGCGGCCGGACGCGCGATCTATCCGGCGTCCAAGGCGGCCTTGCTGCAGATCACCAAGAACTTCGCGGTGGAACTGGCGCCGGCCGGCGTGCGGGTGCTGGCGGTGTCGCCGGCCTGGACCTGGTCGCCTTCGGTCGAACAACTGGCGGGCGGTTCGCGCGCGGCGGCCGACGCCGTGGGCGCGCATTTCCATCCGCTCGGGCGGGTGGGATCGGGCGAGGAGATCGCGGCGGCGGTGTGTTTCGCGTGCTCGGACGCGGCGTCGTGGATGACGGGGGTGGATATCCCGGTGGACGGCGGCTTTTCGGTGCTGGGGCCGGATCGGGGGATTTCCCCGCGCGCGTGGTTCCGCGAGCTGGCGCCGGGCCAGGACGGCGGCGCGGACGGCGCCTGAGCGCCAGGGACCGGCCGGCGACGGCGAGGTCGCCGGACCGCGCGGCCGGGGGCGGGCGGGGCGCGGAACGATCCGCGTCGCCCGCCCTCGCCGGATTCAGCGGATGACGATCTCGCCTGCTTCCAGCGCGGCCTTGCCGCCAACCTGGTCTTCCAGGAATTCCTGCATCTTGTTGCCGATCTGGATCTTCACGCCGCTGCAATAGCGCCGGCTGGCCGTGATGCTGGCTGTGTGGATCGGCTGCAGGTCGCGCACCAGCTGGGCCTCTTCCTCTTCCAGCGAGACCAGGTCGCGGCCCAGCTTGGCGTGGGTGTTGCGCGCGCGGTCGACCACGTCGCCGGTGGCGCGCTCGGGGTGCGAGTGCAGGAACAGCAGCAGCTGTTCGAGCTTGGCCTTTTCCTCGTTCATTTTCACGCGCTTGCGCGTCAACGCCGTGCGCTTGATGTCGGCGTGCGGGTCCAGGCCCGCCTGCACCAGCGTGGGCACGCCGGCGGGCGAACCGATGGTGCCGGCGCGCACCGCCTGCAGGGCGCGGATCTGGCCGCCCATGATGGCGGTCTGCTGCGCGTTGGCGGCGCCCACGTTGACCGCGCCGCCGGCGGCGATGCTGCATTGGCGGATCTCGCGCTCGACCTCGACGTTCTGGCCGGCGCTGATGATGGCGTTCTCGATGAAGCGGGCCTTCAGCTCGCCGCCGCAGACGATGTGCGCGGTGCGGGCGGGACCGGACGCATCCTGCATCGCCTCGGCCATGCCGATGATGCCGCCCTTGACCGTGACGTTGCCGCCGGCCTCGACCAGCGCCGCTTCCATGGTGCCGTTGACGACCACGTCGCCGGTCACGCGCACTTCCATGGTGGCGCTGATGTCGCCCCGGACCTGCAGCGAGCCTTCGAAATTGATGTTGCCGGTGGTCAGGTCCACCGCGTCGACTTCGACGACCGGATTGACCTGCACGCCCTGGTTGATCAGCTTGGGGCTGCCGGCGATCGCCGCGCGCAGCAGCAGCGGGTCGTCCGGATCGATCTCGACGCCGGACATGTCGCTGGAGAATTGCGTGTCGGCCATCTCGTCGGGCAGTACGGGCTGGCCCAGCACGTCGCGGCCATCGATGCCGGGCAGCGGCGGAATGCGGCGCATGAGCGGCGTGCCCGGCGTGACCAGCAGCAGGCTGCCGAGGTCGCGGTAGTCCACCTGGGCCAGTTCGTCGATTTCCTGGGCGCGCGGCTTGAGCCGGTCCAGCAGGCTTTCGAAGCGGGTGGGGGTGCCGCGCGTGGGCGGGGTGCCTTGCGCCACCAGCAGGGTGCCGGTGCGACCCTGTTCGACGGCCTCGGCCAGTTCCGTTTCCAGCAGGCCGTGGACGATGCCCTGGTCGGCCAGCGCCTGGCGCACCGTCTGCAGCGCGACGGGACGGCCGCCCTTGGGCGGCAGCAGGGTGATCATGGCCGCCATGCGGTCGGCGCTCAGTTCCAGTTCATAGGAGCCGTCCTGCACCTTGCCGATCGTCCCCTGCACGGGCGCGACGGCGTCCCGGCACATGTCGATGAAGGCGATGACGGCGTGGTTGTCCAGCGCTTCGGTGGTCCAGCCCTGTTCGGCGGCGGCGGCGGCCAGGCTGTCCCAGTTGGGCAGGTCGCTGGCCAGGGCGGCGTCGCCGGCGCGTTCGGCGTCTTCGTCCGAGGCATCGGCGTCCTCGTTCGCGTCGCTCTCGCCGGCGGGGAGGGCGGTTTCGGCGGTCTCGGCGGTCTCGGCGGCAATGGGGGCGGGGCGGGCCGGGGGCGGGGTATAGATTGCCGTCAGGACGTGGGTATTGGCGTCCAGCAGTAGCTGAAGCGTGTTGTGTGCGTCCATGTCAGCCTCCTGCCCGGCGCTGCCGGCCGGTTCACTCATTTAGTAATTAAACGAAATATTAGGTCATATATTAACTCATGCCCATGACCACCGGCATCTTATGCAACGGCGCATCCGCCAAAAGCCTTAGTGCCGTCCCTGTTTTTCCCTTGATCTGGGCCGGAGATCGTGCATTAGTCCGTAGGCAGGAGCGACAAGCCCGGCCCGGCGGCGCAGCATAAGGCCTTCTGTCCGACGCGCCTGCGCGCGCCGGGCGCCTTGCCGGATATCGTCGGAGTCCATCCCATGCCTCCACCCGTTTTTTCCGCCGCTGCGCGCGCCTTCCTGGCGCGCGTCGGCGGCTGGGCGGCGCTGCTGGTCCTGGCCGCCGGCGCCGCGCTGGCCCCGCGCGGCGCGGCGGCCATGGAGACCTACCGCTACAAGGATCCCCATGGGGTCTGGCGCAGCATGAAGGTGCCCAAGGGCTATGTCCGGCATGGCGCGCGGCCCTTGCCCCGGGTGGCCGTGCGCAGCGCGCCGCTGTGCCTGATGTGCGAGCCGGAGCCCGGTCAGGGCGCGCGCCGGCCGGGCCTGATCGTCTGGGCGCCGAGGCTGGCTCTGCCTTGGGACGGACCGCCGCCGGCCCTGCACGACGGGCTGATCGCGCAGGCGGCGCTGGATTCGGGCGTGGACCGGGCGCTGCTGAGCGCGGTGATCGCGGTGGAGTCGGGATTCCGCAGCGATGCCCGCTCGCCCAAGGGCGCGCTGGGCCTGATGCAGCTGATGCCGGCGACCGCCGCCACGCTGCTGACGGTGGACAACATGGAACGGGCGCTGGTGGATCCGGCGACCAATGTGCGGCTGGGTTCGCGACACCTGCGGCGCCTGCTGGACCAGTACCCGGGCAGGTTGGATCTGGCGCTGGCGGCCTACAACGCGGGCGAGGGCGCGGTCAGCAAGTACGACGGCGTGCCGCCGTATGCCGAAACGCAGCAGTATGTGAGAGCGGTGACGGCGCTGTACCAGCGCTACAAGGCGCCGTGAGCCGTGCCGGAATGCGCCGCCGTCCGACGCGCGGCGCGCCGGGCGGGGGATGTGTCTGAAAGGGGGCGGCGTGGCGCCGCCCCGCGCGCTCACAGGGTCGCGAAGACCTTTTCGGCGATGTCCAGCGTGGCCGCGATGACGGCGTCGTCGTGCGTGGCCGAGACGAAGCCGGCTTCGAACGCGGACGGCGCGAAATGCACGCCGTGGTCCAGCATGGCGTGAAAGAAGCGATTGAACCGCGCGGTGTCGCAGGCCGAGACCTCGGCGAAGGACGCGGGGATGCGTTCGCTGAAGTAGATGCCGAACATGCCGCCCACCGAATCGGCCGAGAAGGCCAGGCCGGCGGCGCGGGCCCGCTCCTGCAGGCCCTGGGCCAGCTTGGCGGTCTGGGCCGACAGCTTTTCGTAGAATCCGGGCGCGGCGATCAGGCGTAGCGTGGCCAGGCCCGCGGCCACGGCCACCGGATTGCCCGACAGCGTGCCGGCCTGGTAGACGCCGCCCAGCGGGGCGATGTGCTTCATGATGTCGGCGCTGCCGCCGAAGGCGCCCACCGGCATGCCGCCGCCGATCACCTTGGCCAGCGTGGTCAGGTCGGGCTTGACGCCGGTCAGGCCCTGCACGCCTTGCGGGCCGACGCGGAAACCGGTCATCACCTCGTCGAAGATCAGCAGCGCGCCATGCGCCGTGCAGACCTCGCGCAGGCCTTCCAGGAAGCCCGCAGCGGGCTTGATCAGGTTCATGTTGCCGGCGACCGGCTCGACGATGATGCAGGCGATGTCCGCGCCGTGCTGGGCGAAGGCCTCGCGCACGGCGTCCAGATTGTTGTATTCCAGGGTCAGCGTGTGCGCGACGAATTCGGGCGGCACGCCGGCCGAGCTGGGATTGCCGAAGGTCAGGAGGCCCGAGCCGGCCTTGACCAGCAGGCTGTCGGAATGGCCGTGGTAGCAGCCTTCGAACTTGACGATCTTGGCGCGTCCGGTGGCGCCGCGCGCCAGGCGGATGGCCGTCATGGTGGCCTCGGTGCCGGAGCTGACCAAGCGCACCTGTTCCAGCGACGGCAGGCGGGCGATCAGCGTTTCGGCCAGCTCGATCTCGGCCTCGGTGGGAGCGCCGAACGACAGGCCGTGGACGGCGGCTTCCTGCACCGCGCGCACGACCTCGGGATGCGAGTGGCCCAGGATGGCCGGACCCCAGGAGCCCACGTAGTCGATGTACTGCTTGTCCTCGGCGTCCCAGACGTAGGGGCCTTGCGCGCGCTTGATGAAGCGCGGCGTGCCGCCCACGGAGCGGAAGGCGCGCACGGGCGAGTTGACGCCGCCGGGAATGCTGCGGCAGGCGCGTTCGAAGAGCTGGGCGTTGCTGGACATGGCGGTCAGGACTTGGATTGGGGGTTGATGGAATAGGGCGCGGCGCAGGCGGCCGCGGCGGCGCGCACGCTGGGCGCGGCGAACAATGCGGTGATGACGGCGATCGAGTCGGCGCCGGCCTGGGCCACCAGGCGCGCGTTGTCGGGCGTGATGCCGCCGATGGCGACCACGGCGGGCCGGGGGCCGTCGCGTTCCTCAACGAGTTTCCTGGCCTCAGTCAGTACCGACAGCGGCGCGCGCACGGTGTCGGGCTTGACGGTGGACGCGAACATGGCGCCGAAGGCGATGTAGTCGGCGCCGGCGTCGAGCAGCTCGCGGGCGCGGTTGAGGTCGTCGTAGCTGGAGCCGCCCAGGATCAGATCGGGGCCGGCCTCGGCGCGGATGCGCGCCAGGCTGTCGTCGTCGCGGCCCACGTGGGCGCCATCGGCGCCGACTTCCAGCGCCAGCTTCCAGTCGTCGTTGATCAGGAACACCACGCCCAGCTCGCGGCACAGCGGCGCCAGCGCGCGCGCCTGGGCGGCGCGCTCGGCGTCGGGCACGTTCTTGCGGCGCAGCTGCAGCGCGCGCATGCCGCCTTCGGCGGCGGCGCGCACGGCCTGCAGCAGGCGTTCGGTGTCATCCCATTCGGGCGTCACGCCGTACAGGCCGGCGGGAAAACGCAGGGCTTTCATTGCGGTTGGATCCGGTAGGGAATGCGCCGGCCCATGCCAGGCAGGAAGCTGGAGGCGACGGCGGCGTCGGCGTGGGCCAGGCCCTGCCGCACGGCCTCGGGCATTTCCAGGCCGCGCGCCAGCATGGCGGTGATGGCCGTGGCGGCCAGGCCACCGGCGTCGCCATTGCGGTCGGGTGGCGCCTGCCAGGGATAGGTGCTGGTCTGGCCGCCGGGGCCGAGCAGCACGTTGGCGTAGTGGCCGGGCCGCTGCGGGCTGCCCAGCACCAGCACCCACTGGGCGCCGGCCGCCACCAGGGCGTGCATGGGAGTAGGTGCGTCCCCGATATCGATGTCGCCGTCGGCGTGCCACTGCGCCAGGCGCAGGTGCTCGATGACCAGCAGGTCGGTCTGCGGCAGCACCAGCTCCAGCGTGGCCGCCAGCAGATCGTCGGCGTCGTCCTCGTCGGCGGCGTCGGTCGGCGGCAACTGGGCGCGCTGGCCCAGGTGCAGCACCAGCGGGACCTGGTTGTAGTCGGCCGCGATCTGCGCCGCCACGCTTGCCGTTTCGGCGGTGTATAGTCCGCCCACCTTGATGGCCTGCACGGACATATCTTCGAGCAGGCAGCGCGCCTGGTCGTCCAGCAGGTCTGGCGAAACGGGGTGGATTTCCTCGATGCCGGCGGTGTCCTGCACGGTCAGGGCCGTGACCGCGGCCAGGCCGTGGCAGCCCAGACGGGCGCAGGTGACGGCGTCTGCCGGCAAACCGTCGGCGCCCGAGGGATCGAGCGGACCGAGGACCAAAACGAGAGGGGGGGTAACGGGAGCCACGTGGACAGCGCTAGATCAAGGGCGCCCCGACCCGTTTGCGGAGAATCAGGGGAACCCCTATTGGGTTTCGGTAAGATTGTCCCCATTCTAATGGATGCACCCCGTCTTTGCCCTGCCCCCGCTGCGCGGGCAGCAACCGGGATTTGATGTAAGAGAGAGCTATGCGTACTTGGATGTGTCTGATTTGCGGCTGGGTCTACGATGAAGAAGCCGGCCTTCCCGACGAAGGGATCGCTCCCGGCACCCGCTGGGAAGACGTGCCGCCGAACTGGGTCTGTCCCGAATGCGGCGCGCGCAAAGAGGATTTCGAACTGATGGAAATCTGAATCCGCTCAAGCCGACATATTCCGCCAGGGCTAGCGGGACGGGGCGCGGCCCCGTCCTGGTCACTGCAAGAATGGTCTGCCGCCAAGCATGGGAGGGCCGCGCCAGCGGTCCGGTCCCGGGGTTTAATCAGACTATTAGGTTAGGGGTTGCCATGACGGAACAACACCACGAAGACACGACGACGCAGGCGGCCAATTTCGCCAACCAGTTCCTGATCGCCATGCCCGGCATGGTCGAGGGCAGCCTGGCGGGCTCCGTCATCTACATTTGCGAGCACACCGAGCGCGGCGCGCTGGGCCTGGTCATCAACCGGCCCACCGACCTGACGCTGGGCACGCTGTTCGAACGCATCGACCTGGAGCTGGAAATCGGCCCGGTCAAGGAAACGCTGGTCTTCTTCGGCGGTCCGGTGCAGACCGACCGAGGCTTCGTGTTGCACGCGCCGGCCGGCGACTACAGCTCCAGCATCAAGCTGGGCGACATGGCGCTGACCACCTCGCGCGATGTGCTGCAGGCCGTGGCCGACGGCAAGGGGCCGGCGCGCATGCTGGTCACGCTGGGCTACGCCGGCTGGGGAGCGGGCCAGCTTGAAAGCGAGATGGGCCAGAACGCCTGGCTGAGCGTGGGCGCCGACGATCACATCATCTTCGACGTGCCGCCCGAGGAACGCTATCCCGCCGCGCTCAAGCTGCTGGGCATCGATCCGGTGATGCTGGCGGGCGACGCGGGTCATGCCTGAAGAAACCCTGCTGGCCTTCGACTTCGGCGAGAAGAAGATCGGCGTGGCCATCGGCAACACGCTGACGCGCCACGCCCGGCCGCTGGAGATCATCCACGGCGAAGTGCGCGACGCGCGCTTCGCGCGCATCGAGGCATTGCTGCGCGAATGGCAGCCGCAGCGCCTGGTCGTGGGCCTGGCGCTGACCGCCGACGGCGGCGAGCAGCCCGCCACCGCGCGCTGCCGCCGCTTCGCCAACCAATTGAACGGTCGCTTCGGCATGGCGGTGGAACTGGTCGACGAGCGCGGCTCCAGCATGGAGGCGCAGCGCCTGCTGGGCACGCACGCCGCCGACGACGCCATGGCCGCGGCCGTGATCCTGCAGCGCTATCTGGACGCCTTGCCCGCCTGACGCCGGCGCGACGCCCATGCTCAATCCGCAACTCGACCGCCGCGGCGAACTGATACACCTGCTCAGCACGGAAGGCCTGCCGCGCCGCCATGCGGAGCGGTTGCTGGAAACGGCGGCCGCCGCGGCCGAACCGTCGTGGCCAACGCAGGGCTATGGCCCGCTGCCGCCGGTGTTCCTGCTCCTGCCCGACACGCGTCGCGCCACGCGCGCGGCCTACTGGCGCGCCGCCGAACAACTGCTGCTGCCGGTCACGGCGCTGGATCCGGCCGAGCCGCTGGCCGAGGCCGTGGCCGGCCTGCCGCCCGGCATCCTGGTGCTTGGCCATCCCGCCAGCGGCGCCGCGCTGTGGGCGGCGACGCACTGGGCCGCCGCGCATGCGCGGGGCGGCGGCGTGGCAGGCGGTCTTTTCGGAAACAGTCTCTTTGGCGGCGGCTTCGATCACGCCGCCGCGCCGGGCCTGCGCGTCCTGAATGCGGGCGACGGCGTCCATGCCGATCCGCTGGCCGCGCTGGCGCTCTTGCGCGCCATCCTGTGCGCCAAGCCAGACCTGACGCGGCTGGCCGTCACGCTGGTGGGCGACGTGCGCCATTCGGGCCTGGCCCGCTCCCTGATCCACGCGCTCACCACATTGGGCGTGCCCGAGCTGCGCGTGGCCGCGCCGCCGGCGCTTCTGCCCGAGGGCCTGCCGCAGCTCGGCGTGTTCCCGTTCAGCGCGCTGGACGAGGGGCTGCGCGATGCCGATGTCATCATCCTGCTGCCGCTGAGCGCCGAGGCCGTCGCCGCCGGGCGACTGCCGTCGCCGTGCGATTACGCCGCCGGCTATCGGCTCAGCCCCCGGGCGCTGGCCCTGGCGCGGCCCGATGCGTTGCTGCTGTCCGCCGCCGGGCTGCACGCCGGCATCGAAGCCGAGGTGGCGTTCGACGCCGCGTTGGCGCGCGCCGGCCACGAGCGGGACGCGCTGGAGCACGCGCTCCGGCTGGCGGCGCTGCGCCTCTTGTCGGACTCGCTGGGACGCACGCTGGCCCCAGGGGGGCGCGCATGAGGCTGCACATCGCCAACGGCAGGCTGATCGATCCCGCCGCCGGCGTGGACCGGCGGGCGGATCTGTACATCGCCGAGGGCCATGTGGCCGCCGTTGACGTCGCGCCAGCGGGATTCCAGGCGGATCGGCGCATCGAGGCCGACGGCCTGGCGGTGCTGCCGGGCCTGGTGGATCTATGCGCGCGCCTGGCCGGTCCCGATGGCTCGCCATCGCCCGATGCGCTGCGCGCCGCGCTGGCGGGCGGCGTGACCCGGTTGGTGCAGCCGCCCGATGGCGGCGTCATGCTGGACGATCCCGCGCGGGTGCATGCCTTCCTGAATGAATCGCCGGCCGGACCGTGCCGCATCCATGCCGTGGGCGCGCTGACGCCGGGCCTGCGCGGCGAGGCCCTGGCCGAACTACGCCTGCTGGCCCAGGCGGGCTGCCTGGCGTTCGGGCAGGGCGAGGCTGGCCTGAGCGATACCCGCCTGCTGTGGAACGCCATGCGCTACGCCGCTGGCGCCGGCCTGGCCTTGTGGCTGCGGCCGCAGGATCCCTGGCTGGCGCGCGGCGCCCCGGCGGCCGGCGGCGCCTATGCCGCGCGGCTGGGCCTGGAAGGCCTGCCGGACCTGGCTGAAACGGTGTCCCTGCAAACATTGTTCGAATTGCAGCGCGACACCGGCGCGCGCCTGCACCTGTCGCGCCTGTCCAGCGCCGCCGGCCTGGCGCGGGTGCGCGCGGCCAAGCGCGAGGGCCTGCCCGTCAGCTGCGACGTGTCGGCCAATCATCTGCACCTGACCGACGTGGACATCGGTTTCTTCGATGCCCGCTACCGCCTGCAGCCGCCGCTGCGCGGCCAGCGCGACCGCGACGCGATCCGCGCCGCGCTGGCCGACGGCACCATCGACGCGCTGTGCTCGGACCATACGGCGGTGACGGCGGCCGGCAAGGCCGCGCCTTTCGCGCAGGCCCAGCCCGGCGCGCCCGGGCTGACCACCTTGCTGCCGCTGACGCTGAAATGGGCGCGCGACCAGCGCGTGCCGCTGGCCGAAGCGCTGGCGCGGGTGACCAGCGGCCCGGCGGCCGTGTTGCGCGCCGTGGCGCCGCAAGCGCCGCGCGGCGCGGCCCCGGCTGGCATGCTGGCCCCTGGCGCGCCCGCCGACCTGTGCCTGGTCGACCTGGATGCGGAACAGGCGCCGGATTCCACAACGCTGCCTTGCGGCAGCGCCCTCAGCCCGTTCGCGGGTATGATGCTGCCCGGCCGTGTACGCGCCACCGTGGTGGGTGGCAGCCTGGCCTGGGAGACTCCTGCTTGAAGCTGCTGCGCTTTGTCCTTCGGCTCATCCTCGTCCTGCCGTGGATCGTGTTCGGCCTGCTTTGCGTGGGCCTGGTGTATCCATGGCTCAGACCCAAATCGCGCGCCTGGCTCAACCGCAGCTGGTCGCGCTTCCTCATGGCCGCCTGTGGCGTGCGGGTCGTCTTCCGGGGCGAACCGCGCATGACCGGTCCCGTGCTGCTGGTGGCCAATCACGTGTCCTGGATCGATATCTTCGTGCTGAACTCGGCGCGCGCCACGTCCTTCGTGGCCAAGAGCGAGATCCGCAGCTGGCCCGTCATCGGCTGGCTGGTGGCCGGCGCCGGCACGCTGTTCATCGAGCGCGGCCAGCGCCATGCGGTGCACGCGATGGGCGAGTCCATGCAGGCGCGTTTCCGCCAGGGCGATGCGGTGGGCCTGTTTCCCGAGGGCACGACCAGCGAGGGCAGCGAGCTGCGTCCGTTTCATGCCAGCCTGTTCGAACCGGCCCGCGCGGCCGCCGTCGAGATCCAGCCCGTGGCCTTGCGCTTCCTGCAGCATGGCCAGCGCAGCGGCTTCGCCGCCTTCATCGGCGACGAAAGCCTGGTCGCCAATCTGTGGCGCGTCATGGGCACCACCGGCCTGTCCGTCGAAGTCGTGTTCCTGCCGCCGCTGGCGACCCGCAACGCGGACGGCAGCCTGCCGACGCGGCTGGAGCTGTCGCACCAGGCGCGCGACGCGATTCAGCAGGCGCTGTAGCGCGAAGGCCGGCGCGGCGCTGCCGGCCTTTCCAATCCCCCTGCCGCACTTTCCGCGTGCCAAGCAACCTCGCAAGAAACCGGTGCCACTCGACCGGGATGCCACGGATCCGGCTCCGCCGGTCCGTAGGCATGCCCCTGGGGGAAGCGCATAGCGCTTCGGGGGGGGGCTTCACGCACTAAAGTTGCAGCAGCTTTCCGCCAGTTCGGCCACGTTCTGGCAGAACGCCGCGTCCGCGTCGCGTCGGTACATGGCGCAGTAGACGGATTGTGGCGGGGCGACACTGGTGCGCGCGATCACCAACTGACGGGTGTTGACCATGTCGGCGAAGTAGTCGCGCGGCAGGCAGCTCACGCCGAAGCCCGCCGCCGTCAGCCCGGCCATCGCGATCAGGCTGTTGATGGTGAATAGGTTGTGGGCAGGCGTGTGCGGCTTGAGCCAGCCGTCGTAGATCATGTTCAGTCCCGATTCCTGGCTCTGCCTCAGCAGCGGCAGCGCGGCGATATCGGCCGGGGTGTAGACGCGGCTCGCGTCGATCATGTCGGGGCTGCCCATCCAGGCGAATTCCAACCGCTGCAGCGGCGTCACCTCCAGGCCGGGTTCGGCGAACTCTCCATGCAGGAAAGCCATGTCCAGCTGTCCGGCCTGCAGGCGCTTGAGCAGGTCGGCGCCCAGATCGATGTGCGGTTCCAGCGTGATGCGCGGATAGTGCGAGCGCAGCAGCCGGATCAGCGCCGGCAGCCAGGTCATGGCGGTGATTTCGGTGATGCCGAAACGGAACGTGCCGGTCAACGTGTGTTGACCCTTCAGCCGCACCAGCAGTCGGTCGCGGTGGCCCAGCATTTCCTCGGCCAGCGCATAGATTTCATGGCCGCGCGCGGTCAGTTCGGCGCGATAGCCGGATCGATCGAACAGCGCGATATCAAAGTCCGCCTCCAGTTCCTGGATGCGCTTGGTAATGGCTGATTGGGTGGTGTGCAGCTTTTGCGCCGAGGCTGCGAACGTTCCCAATCTGACGGTCCAGTACAGGGCTTCGATCTGCTTGAAAGTCAGCATGGGTGGGTTCTTTGGAAAATGAGATTATTCCCAAACTTCTATTTGGTAATAACCCCTATATTCCTGAAAGTGATGGATTTCATGGAAATTTAATCCCTTTTTCCCGCAGCGGAAAGCCAGCACCATGTGGCCTGACTTCAGCACGGCCGGGGTCGCGCGGCGCGGAATGATTCCCGTCGGCGCCGGGTCAAGAACCAGGAATCACGCAGATCGTCATGAGCACATCCCTATCCGGCGCGCGCATCCTGCCGGCCCCTGTTGTCGCGCCGGCGGCCTTGCGCCAGGCCCTGGGCGCCATCGCCACGCCTCATCTGAGCGACAACCTGGCGCGGCGCGAAGGCATCTCGGGCCTGCGACGCTACAACCGCGACGGCAAGCTGGTGGGCACCGCGCTCACCGTCAAGACGCGTCCGGGCGACAACCTGATGATCTACAAGGCCATGATGATGGTCGAGCCTGGTCACGTGCTGGTGGTGGATGCGGGCGGTGATCTGTCCAACGCGGTATTGGGCGAGATCATGAAGCGTTACCTGCAACAGCACGGCTGCGCGGGTGTGATCGTGGATGGGGCCATTCGCGACGTACTGGCCTTCGAACTCGACGATTTTCCCTGCTATGCGCGCGGCCATATTCACCGTGGCCCCTACAAGGACGGCCCCGGCGAGGTCAATGTGCCGGTCAGCATCGGCGGGCAGGTGGTGAACCCCGGCGACATCGTGGTCGGTGACGAGGATGGGTTGGTCAGCTTCGCGCCGGAACAGGCCGAGGCCCTGATCATGGCGGCGCAGAGCCTGGCCGTGAAGGAAGAACGCATCATGGCCGAGATCGCCGGCGGCCAGCGCGCGCAGAGCTGGATGCAGGCCGCGTTTGCCGCGAAGGGGCTGGCATGAGCGCAAGCCAAGCATTCCTGGCGGATCGCGCCCGCGCCATCAAGCCTTCGCCCAGCATGGCGGCCAAGGCTCGCGTTGACCAACTGCGCGCGCAGGGCCGCGACATCGTCGACTTCACCGTGGGCGAGCCAGACCTGCCCACGCCCGCGCACATCGTGCGGGCAGGCATGGAGGCGCTGCGCGGCGGCGACATCCGCTATACGGCTTCGGTGGGGTCGCGGCCCTTGCTGGAGGCCATCCGCCTCAAGTTCCAGCGCGAGAATGGGTTGGACTTCGGGCTCGACGAGCTGATCGTCGGCGCCGGCGCCAAGCAGTTGATCCATACCGCGCTGTCGGCCACCGTGCAGGCGGGCGACGAGGTCATTATCCCCGCGCCTTATTGGGTTTCCTATCCCGACATGGTGCTGGTCAATGACGGTACGCCGGTGACGGTGCCATGCCCGGAGGTCGATGGTTTCAAGCTCACGCCACAGGCCCTGGAGCGTGCCATCACGCCGCGCAGCAAGTGGCTGCTGCTGAACACGCCCGGCAATCCGGCCGGCGCCATGTACGACGCCGACGAGCTGCGCGCGCTGGCGCGGGTGCTGGATCGCCATCCGCATGTGTGGCTGATGACTGATGAAATCTATGAGCACCTGGCCTATGGCGGCGCGCGCCACGTGTCGCCGGTCGCCGCCGCGCCGTCGCTGGCGGACCGAGCGCTGGTGATCAACGGTGTGTCCAAGTCTTATGCCATGACCGGCTGGAGGCTGGGCTACGCGGCCGGCCCCAAGATGCTGATCCAAGCCATGGCAGCGCTGATTTCGCAAAGCACCAGCTGCGTCAGCGCCGTGAGCCAGGCCGCGGCCCGCGTGGCGCTCACCGCCGACCAGGGCTGCGTGGCCGAGATGGCGCGGCTTTACGGCGAACGCCGCGATCGCATCGTGGCCCTGCTCAATGCCGTGCCGGGGCTGCGCTGCCAGGCGCCGCAAGGCGCGTTCTATGTCTATCCTGCCGTCGAAGGTCTGCTGGGAAGGCGCGCGCCGGATGGGCGCGTGCTGGGCAGCGACCTGGACGTGGTCATGTATCTGCTCGACGTAGCGGGCGTGGCCGCGTTGGATGGCTCGGCCTATGGCCTGTCGCCCTACCTGCGGTTGAGCTTCGCCACGTCCATGGCGCAGATCGAAGAAGGCTGCCGTCGCATACATGAGGCTTGCGCACGGCTGTCCTGAGTCCCGCGCCATTCGTCTGTCCAGCGCCGCAATTATCCGCAACACCAGAACAGGCCTTGTGCCGCCTGCATCATCATCAAGGGGAACCCGCATGAAAAAAATGATCTCTTCCTGCCTGGCCGCCGTTGGCCTGGCCATTGTCACGCTGTCCGCCGCCCAGGCGGACACCCTGCAGGACATCAAGGCGCGCGGCAAGTTCATCTGCGGCACCATGGGCACGGCTGAACCATTCAGCTTCCAGGATCCGAAGACGCGCGCCGTGGTGGGCTACGAAGTGGATATCTGCAAGGCCGTGGCGGACAGCCTGGGCGTGCCGCTGGAACTCAAGCTCATCGCGGTCGAGGCGCGCATTCCGGAACTGATCGCCGGCCGCGTCGACGTGGTGGCGGCCAACCTGGGCTGGAGCCCTGAGCGTGCGCAGCAGATCGACTATTCGCATCAGCATTTCGTGAGTCTGCAGAAAGTGCTGGCGCGCGAGAAGGATCAGGAACTGAAGTCGCCCGCCGAACTGGCTGGCAAGCGCGTCAGCGCGGTGCGCGGCTCGTCCTCGGAGCAGGGCGCGCGCAAGTACATTCCCAATGTCGAACCGGTGACGTTCAAGGATCCCAGCGGCGCCTTCCTGGCCCTGCAGCAAGGCAAGGTCAGCGGCTTCGTCGGCTCCGAGCTGATGCTGGCGAAGCTGCGCCAGCAGGCCGCCAGCAGCGCGGTGCCGGTCAAGATCCTGGAGCCTGCCCTGTTCGTCGAGCCGTGGGGAGTGGGCGTGCGCAAGGGCGACGCGGCCATGCTGGGGCAGGTGAACCAGGTGCTGGACAAACTGGAGGCCTCCGGCGAAGCCACGCGGATCTTCGACAAATGGTTCGGCGTCGGCACGCCGTTCAACCTGAAGCGGGACTTCCGCATCGAGTCCATCAAGGGTTGAGCTGGCGCATCGCCATGCACTACGTCTTTGATTTCGGCGCCATCTTCCAGGGCGAGTATCCGGACTGGCTGCTCAGGGGGTTCCTGACCACCCTGGCGCTGGCCGCGCTCGCCTGGAGCCTGGCTTTTCTGGTCGGCAGCCTGCTGGCCGTGCTCCGGTTGACGGGCTGGCCGATGGCCAATGCGCTGATCGCGGCCTACATTGCGTTCCATCGCAATGTGCCGATGCTGGTGCACATCCTGTTCTGGTACTTCGGGGTGCCCGCCCTGTTGCCGCAGGCCGTGGCCGATTGGCTCAACAGTCACGGCAGCGAATTCATCCTGTCCTGCGTGGCGATCGGCCTGGTGATGTCGGCCTATGTCTGTGAAGACCTGCGCAGCGCGGTACGCGCGATCCCGCCGGGCCAGGTCGAGGCCGCGCGCGCGCTGGGGCTGGGCTACCTTCAGACCATGCGCAAGGTGGTCCTGCCGCAGGCGTTCCGCATCGCACTGCCCCCGCTGCTGAACCAGACCCTGCTGCTGGTGAAGAACACCAGCCTGGCCATGGCCATCGGCGTGACCGAGCTGACGGCGGCAGGGCGGGAGATCGAGAACGGCACCTTCCGCACCTTCGAGGCCTACGCGGTGGTGACGGCGATCTACCTGGCGCTGTCGTTCCTCATCATGGGCGGGGGCGCGGCGTTGCAGCGTCGCTATCGTCCGCTGGGGGCGCGCTGACCATGTGGGACATCCTGAAAGACAACTGGCTGCTGCTGTTGATCGGGCAATATCCGCACGGGCCGCTGGGCGGGCTGGCCGCGACGCTGGGCCTGGCGGCCATCAGCCTGGTCCTGGCGCTGCCTTGCGGCGTGCTGCTGGCGCTGGGGCGCATCAGTCCGTGGCGCTGCTTGCGCTGGCCGGCGACCGCCGTGGTGCAGCTGGTGCGCGGCCTGCCGCTATTGATGTTCATTTTCTGGGCGTATTTCTTCGTGCCGATCGTCATCGGCCGACCGGTGGCCGGCACCACCACCATGGTGGTGGCGCTGGTCTGCTATGAAAGCGCCTATCTGGCCGAGATCATCCGCGCCGGCATCCAGGCGCTGCCGTCGGGGCAGCAGGAGGCGGGCCGCGCGCTGGGGTTGTCATACCTGCAGACCATGCGCCGCGTGATCCTGCCGCAGGCGCTCTACAACATGTTGCCGAGCATGTTGAGCCAGTTCGTCTCCACGGTGAAGGAGACGTCACTGGCCTACGTGATCAGCGTGCAGGAGCTGACCTATGCCGCGAACCAGGTCAACAGCGTGCTGCTGACCAAGCCCTTCGAGGTATTCGCGCTGCTGGCGCTGACCTATTTCATCCTGAATTTCGGCCTGAGTTCATTGGTCCGGCTGGTCGAGCTGCGCATCGGCCGGCGCCGCGCGGGGCTCGTGCCAGTCTCTAGAACGGTGTCCGCATGATCCGGTTTTTCCAGGTGCAGAAGTGGTATGGCGCTTATCAGGCGCTGGCCGATGTGAGCGCGCAGGTGCGTCGCGGCGAAGTGGTTGTGGTTTGCGGCCCATCGGGTTCGGGCAAGTCCACGCTGATCCGCACGGTCAACCGGCTCGAACCGATCCAGCAGGGACGGATCGAAGTGGACGGCAAGGATATCCACGGCGCCGACCAGCGGCTGGATGCGTTGCGCAGCCATATCGGCTTTGTATTCCAGCAGTTCAACCTGTTCCCGCACCTGTCTGTCATGGACAACCTGACGCTGGCGCCGCTGATGCTCAAACGCGCCCGCCGTGGCGAAGCGCGCGAGCGCGGCATGGCGCTGCTGGAACGCGTCGGCCTGGCGCACAAGGCCGACGCCTATCCCGCGCAGTTGTCCGGCGGCCAGCAGCAGCGCGTGGCGATCGCCCGGGCGCTGGCCATGAATCCGCCGGTGATGCTGTTCGATGAACCGACCAGCGCGTTGGATCCCGAGATGGTGGGAGAGGTGTTGCAGGTGATGAAAGGGCTGGCCCGCGACGGCATGACCATGGTGTGCGTGACGCACGAAATGGGTTTCGCGCGCGAGGTGGCCGACACGGTCTGGTTCATGGACGAGGGACGTATCGTCGAGACGGCCGAGCCGGAGCGCTTCTTCACCGCGCCGGAATCGGACCGGGCGCGTCGTTTCCTGGCCGAGATCCGGCGCTAGTGTGCTGTCCCGCAGATACGCCCGCACGAAATCCACCCCTAGCCGCCATGGCGTCGTTGCAAATCCTCGTGATACCTACGGGTATCACTGCGGTTTGCGCCTAGCCCTGACGTCTATGGATGAATTTCGTCAGGCGGACGTACCTACGGGACAGCACACTAGGGTGTCTTGCGGCACAAGCCGGCGTCGAGGGGCGCCGGCCCGGGTTCAGTCCGAATTCGGATCCTGGAAGCGCGAGCACTTCACCTGCACCAGCTTGCGGTCCTGCAGGCGCAGCGCGGTCAGCGCGCCGCCCCAGACGCAGCCGGTGTCCAGGCAGATCACGTCGGGGCGCAGCAGCAGGCCCAGCGTGGACCAATGGCCGAATACGGTGGTGACGTCGCGCGTGGCGCGATTGGGCACGTCGAACCAGGGCATCAGGTTGGGCGGCCAGGCGCCGGGCGCGACCTTGGTGGCGAATTCCATGTGGCCGTTGGGCGTGCACAGGCGGATGCGGGTCAGCGCGTTGATGATGACGCGCATGCGCTTGCCGCCCGTGTGGTCTTCCTTCCAGGTGGCCGGTTCGTTGCCGTACATCTTCTGCAGCGCCTTCTGCCAGTTCGGCCCGCGCAGCGCGTCCTGAACCTCGCCGGCCAGCGCCAGGGTCTTGGCCACGTCCCATTTCGCCAGCGTGCCGGCGTGGACCATCAGGTGGTTCTGCTCGAAATGCGCGAGCGGGCGAAAGCGTAGCCAGTCGATCAAGGCGGCGGCGTCGGGCGCGCGGAGGATGTCCTCCAGCGTGTCGGACTTGGACGGCTTGCGCACGCCGGCGGCCGCGGCCAGGAGGTGCAGGTCGTGGTTGCCGAGCACGGCGGTGACGCGGTCGCCCAGGTCGATGATGCGGCGCAGGGTGGCCAGCGAATCCGGGCCGCGATTGACCAGGTCGCCGGCGAACCAGAGGCGCGAGTGCGGATCGCCCGCCAGCTCGGGATGGGACAGCAAGCGATCCAGCGGCGAGCAGCAACCCTGCACGTCGCCGATCATCCAGATACTGCCGTTCATGCGGGACTCTTGCTCCAGGGCCAGCGTTGTTGGAAGAACCGCGCCAAGGCGTGGCGGTATTCCATGTAGGACATGGCGCCGAAGGCGAGGATCATGGCCCCGATGTTCGGGCCCAAGGCGGTCAGCCAGGGCGGCCACTTGCCCAACATGCCCACGTTCAACGCCAGCTGGTTCAGCATGAAGAAGCCCACACCCAGCAGGATGCCGATGAAGACTTTCGCGCCCACGCCGCCCCGGCGCGTCTGCATCAGGCCGATGGGGGCGGCGATGGTGATCATGACCAGCAGCGTGAACGGATACGCCAGTTTGCGCCACAGGGCCACGACCTGTCGACCATATTGAAGCTGGTTGTTGCGCAAATAATCCACATAGTCGAGCAGCGTCACGATGGACATGCGCTCGGGCGTCAGCACGCGGGCGATCAGGCGCTCGGCGCTCAGCGTGGTGTCGATGGTGCGCTCGGGCACCTTGACCACGGCGGCCGGCGGATTCTTGGGGGGGCGGGCGTTGGCCAGCGCGTCGGCGGCCTCGTCGTCCAGGCGGGTCTCGGACACGTCCTTGAGCACCAGGTCGCCATGGGAGAACACACCGACGGGCGCCGTCGACAGCACCGACAGCGTCAGGTTCTTCTTGAACTCGTACAGCGTGATGTTGGCCACCTGGCCATCGCCCTTCAGGTCGCCGATGTTGATGATGCGGGTGCCGCCGTTGGCGGTGGGTTCCTTGAACCAGTAGCCGCTGTTCAGGCGGTCGCCGCCCGCCTTGCCGCGCAGGGCCAGGTTGGCTTCGCCGGATTTCATCTCGGCCCAGGGCGTGACGTATTCGGACAGCAGCGCCGCGCCGATCATCAGCGGAATGGTGACGATCCACAGCATGCGCAGCAGGCGCATGCCGCTGACGCCGGACACACGCAGGATCACCAGTTCGTTGCGCTGCGCCAGTCCGGCCAGCGCCAGGATGGCGCCGATCAGCAGGCCGATGGGCAGCAGGTCGTACAGGCGGGTGGGAAGGGCCAGCGCCTGCATGTAGAGCAGCGCCATCATCGTGAACTTCTCGCCCACGTTGTCCAGGTCGTCCACCATCGCGAAGAACGTGAAAAGGCCCAGCAGGGCCAAAAGGACCACAGCGCAGGAGCGATAGATTTCGCGGGCCAGGTAGCGACGGGCGGTACGCATGAAAAAGGACGGTCTGAGAAAAGCGCGTAAACGTGAAAGCTTAACAAATCCGGCCGCCCGGCATGGGGGGCGGCGCCGGAAATATTTTTTGCCGGGAGTTTCGGGGGGAGGGGCGGGCGGGTTCGCCTCGGCGGGGGCGGGTCCTGTTCAGGGAATATCGACCATCTGCATGCGGCGGGTCAGCACGCCGACGCGCGAGTTCAGATAGTTGGAGTTGCGGTTGCGGTCGTAGAAGCGCGGGTTGGGGAGCATGGCGGCCAGGCGGGCCGACTGGCTGGCGCCCAGGCCGGCGGCGGAGGTGTTGAAATAGTGCTTCGCGGCCGCTTCGGCGCCGAACACGCCCACGCCCCATTCGGCCACGTTCAGATACAACTCCAGGATCCGTTCCTTGCTCATGACGTGTTCGATCATGTAGGTCAGGACCAGTTCCTGACCCTTGCGCACATAGCTGCGCGAACTCGACAGGAACAGGTTCTTGGCCAACTGCTGGGTGATGGTGGAGCCGCCGCGCATTTTGCTGTGCCCGGCTTCTTCCTGCTTCTGGTTGTATTCCCAGGCCTTGCGGATGGCCTCCCATTCCACGCCGTCATGCTCGGTGAAATTCGAGTCCTCGGCCGCCACGACCGCGCGCTTCAGGGAGTTGCTGATCTTGTCGTAGGGCACCCATTCATGCTGCAGGCGGAAGTCGGCGTGGCCTTCGCTGAGCCGCGCGTACTCCTCGCGCATCACCGCGCTGGCGCCGGGGTTCTGGTACTTGTACCAGACCACCAGGCCGAACAGCCAGAACTGGTACAGCAGCACGGCGCAGACCAGCGCCATCATCACGCCGGTGATGATCCGGAACCAGGACCTGCGGCCCTTGCCGGCGCGGCCCGCCATGCCTTCAGCGTCCCGCAGCCAGATCGGCGCGCAGCGCCGCCAGCACGGGCTCGGGATCGGGCCGCAGGCCGTGCCAGATATGGAAGCTCTCGGCCGCCTGGCCCACCAGCATGCCCAGGCCGTCCGCCGTGCGCGCGGCGCCGTCGGCCCCGGCCTGCTTCATGAAGGCGGTGGGTGCGGCGCCGTACATCATGTCGTAGGCCAGCGCGCCGGGGGCATACAGGCCGCCGGGCAGGTCGGGGGCGGCATCGGCCAGCCCGCTGGCGGTGGCATTGATGACCGCGTCCCAGCCGCCGGGCGTTGCCGCCTCGGCGAGCGTGCCGGCCGTGACCTGGACTGGCAGGCCGGCCCCGCTGGCGCGCCAGGCCTCGGCCAGTTCGAGCGCGCGGGCGGCGGTGCGGTTGACGATATGGATGCGGGCGCAGCCGGCCTGCGCCAGCGGCTGCAGAACGCCGCGGGCTGCGCCGCCCGCGCCGACCAGCAGCACGCGGGCGCCGTCCAGGCGCAGGCCCAGGCGCAGCAGGTCCGACACCAGGCCCACGCCGTCGGTGTTGCAGCCGTGCCAGGCGCCGTTGCGCCAGGACAGCGTGTTGACGGCGCCGGCCAGCCTGGCGCGGTCGGACAGGTTGCCCGCCGCCAGCGCGCAGGCCTCCTGCTTGAAGGGCACCGTCACGTTCAGGCCCAGTCCGCCTTCGGCGACGAAGGCGGTCGTCGCCGCCACGAAACCGTCCAGCGGCGCCAGCAGCCGGTCATAGCGCAGCGCCCGGCCGGTCTGGCGGGCGAACATGGCATGGATCTGCGGGGAGCGGCTGTGGGCGATCGGGTTGCCGATCACGGCGTAGCGGGCCTCGGTCATGGGGCTTGGGTTTCCAGGGTGTCGTTGACGAAGTGCCAGCTGCGCGTGATGACCAGCACGTCGGTGTCGCGCGCGATCTCGGGCGGGAAGGGCGGGAACGGCGCGGCCAGCTGCACGATGCGCCGCGCGGCCTGGTTCAGCACCGCGTGCGGGGACGGCTCGTCGATCTCGACGTCGGCGATGCTGCCGTCGGCGCGGACCGACACGGTCAGGCGCAGCGAGCCGTAGATGCGTCCGCGCGCCTCGTCCGGGTAGTGCTGGGTGCCCACGGCCTCCACCCGGGTGCGCCAGGCGTCCAGGTAGGCGGCGTAGCGTGATGCTTCGGCCGAGGGCGCCACGAACTGCTTGCGCGGTTCCGCGCTGTACTGCTGCACGCGGGCGGCCAGGGCGGCCACCTGGGAATTCTGGATCACGCTGGCCTGCTCCTCGGCGTCGCGGCCATGGTCGGCGCCGTCTGGCCAGGGATTGACGGCCTGGCGCTCGGCGCCGGCCTTGTCGCGGGCCTGCAGCTGGGTCATCAGGCGGGCCTGTTCGGCCTCGAGCTGGACCTGGCGCTTGCGCATGGCTTCCAGCACGATGGTCTCGGCCGAGGCGCCGGTCTGGGGCAGCGGGGTGGTGGCCAGGCCGCGGTCGGCGTTGCCGCCGCCGCTCATCTGATTCTGGGCCTGGGCGCGAGGCGTTTCGGGCGGGGTTTCGCTGCGGGCGTTCAGCAGCAGCACTTCCAGGCTGGGCGAGGCGGGCTTGCTCAGGGCGGGCGCGCCAAAGCGCCACGCCAGCGCGCCGGCGTGCACCAACAGCGAGATCGCCAGGCCGATGCGCAGGTAGTGCTGGGCGGGCGCGCCCAGCCACCGCAGGAAACGGCTCGGCGGGGAGGGGGAATCAGCAAGGCTTTGCACGCAGGCATTGTAAGCCCGGCGCAGCTTACCGCCGTGTGTCAGGGACGGACGCCGCCACGGGCGGCGGCGTCTGCCTGGGCGGGCCGATTACTGATTGGGGAACACCCACACGTGCCGGGCCGGCAGGGCCAGGCGGCAGGCGCCGGGTTCGCGGCCCTCGGCGCCGTAGGCGCGCAGCGCCAGGGCGGCCGGATCGGCCTGTGCGCCGCGGAACACGTACTCCCAGCGGTCGCCCAGGTACATGCTGGTCACCAGCGGCAGTTCCAGGTGATTGCCGTCGGGATCGTTCGCCAGGCGCACCTGTTCCACCCGGATCACGGCGGTGGCGTCCTGGCCGGCGGTCAGTCCGGGCGCGGCCTTGCCCCACAGCGCCCAGCCGGCGCCCTCGATGCGGGCCTGGCCGTCGCGCAGTTCGGCGACCTTGCCGCTCAGGCGGTTGTTGCTGCCCATGAACTCGGCGGTGAACAACGTGTTGGGCGAGCCGTACATTTCCTGGGGCGTGCCCTGCTGCTCGATCTTGCCGTTGTTCAGCAGCAGGATGCGGTCGGAGATGGCCATGGCCTCGCTCTGGTCGTGCGTGACCATCAGCGCCGACAGGCCCAGGCGCACGATCAGCTCGCGCAGGAAGGCGCGGGCCTCTTCGCGCAGCTTGGCGTCCAGGTTGGACAGCGGTTCGTCCAGCAGGATCACGGGCGGGCTGTACACCAGCGCGCGGCCGATGGCCACGCGCTGCTGCTGGCCGCCGGACAGCTGGTGCGGATGGCGCTGGCCGAGCTTGCCCAGGCCGAGCTGGTCCAGCACGGCCTGCACGCGTTCGCGCACCTCGGCCTGCGGCGTCTTGCGCAGCTTGAGCGGGTAGGCGACGTTGTCGAACACGGTCTTGTGCGGCCACAGCGCATAGGACTGGAACACCAGGCCCAGGTTGCGCTCCTCGGCCGGGATCTCGCGGCGCGCGGCGCCGTCGTAGACCACGCGATCGCCGATGGTGATGCGGCCGCGCTTGGGGCCTTCCAGGCCGGCGACGGCGCGCAGCAGCGTGGTCTTGCCGCTGCCGGACGGGCCCAGCAGGGACACCACTTCGCCCTGGCGCAATTGCATCGACACGCCCTTGAGCACCGGGTTGTCGCCGTAGTCCAGGTGCAGGTCTTCAACAGAAAGCTCAATCATGAAGTTTGACTCCGAATCGCAGGGCGATGCCCAGGCCGATGACGACCAGAACGATATTGATGAAGGAAAGCGCGGCCACGATGTCGATGGCGCCGGAGGCCCACAAGGACACCAGCATGGAGCCGATGGTCTCGGTGCCGGGCGACAACAGGTAGACGCCGGTGGAGTATTCGCGCTCGAAGATCAGGAACATCAGCAGCCAGGAGCCGATCAGGCCGTACTTGGCCAGCGGCACGGTCACGTGGCGTGTGACCTGGCCGCGACGCGCGCCGGCGCTGCGGGCGGCCTCTTCCAGCTCGGGACCCACTTGCAGCAGCGTCGACGAGATCAGCCGCAGGCCATAGGCCATCCAGACCACGGTGTAGGCCAGCCACACGCTGAAGATGGTGCTGCGCATGGAACGCAGCCACTCGATGAAGTTCTCGCGCAGCCATTCGGCGAAGGGCAGCCCCGACAGCCAGCCGCCGAGGTCGGCGTCCAGCGCGTTGTCCAGCCACATCGGCACGAACAGGAACACCCACAGGAAGGCCAGGCCGGCCAGCAGGCCGGGCACCGCGCGCGGCACCAGCACGCTGTAGTCCATGAAGCGCGTGACGTTGTCCGGCTTGCGGTGCATGGCCAGGCCCACGAAGGTGTAGCAGAACACGGCCAGCGCGCCGCCGAACACGCCGATGGCGATTGAGTTGACGATGGCGCGCATCAGGTTGGGCTGCGAGAACACCGTGCGGAATGCATCCAGCGACAGCACGTCCAGCAGCGACACGCCCATGCCCCAGTTCGATACGAAGGCGCGCAGCAGCACGCCCAGCAGCGGCACCACGATGGTGACCAGCAGCCAGAACGCGACGACCGCGCCGGCCACCCAGCGCCACTTGCCCAGCGGCAGCGGGCGCGCGCGCGAGGCCTTGCCCTTGACGGTGACGAAGCGGTTGGCGGTGCGCATCAGGCGGCGCTGCAGCATCACCAGCGGAATGGTCATGCAGATCAGCACCACGGCCACGGCCGCCATCAGGTGGTAGGACGGGATGCCGAGCTTGTTGGTCAGCTTGTACAGGTAGGTCGCCAGCACCAGGTTGCCTTCGGGGTCGCCCAGCACCAGCACCAGGCCGAACACCTCCAGGCCCAGGAAGAACAGCAGCACCGTGGCGTACAGCATGGCCGGCCGCACCATCGGCAGGCTGACCGAGACCATCACGCGCAGCGGCGAGGCGCCGGTCACGCGGGCGGCTTCCTCGACGTCCGAGCCCATGCTGCGCAGCGCCGACGAGATGTACAGGTAGGCGTGCGGTACGTGGGTCAGGCCGGCGATGATGACGATGCTGGTGAGCGAATAGACGTTCCAGGGCACGAAGCCCAGCAGGCTCTGCGCCCAGGTCGAGAAGAAGCCGACCGGGCCGGCGGCCACCACGTAGCCGAAGCCCAGCACCATGGGCGACACGAAGATCGGCACCAGGATCAGCGGCTCGATCCAGCGTCGGCCCGGCAGGTCGGTGCGGATCATCAGGAAGGCCAGCATGCCTCCCAGCGGAATAGCGATGGCGGCCAGGCCGAAGGCCAGGATGAAGCCGCTCTTGAGCGCCTTGTAGAAATCGGAATCCGCGAAGATGAAGCGGAACGCGTCCAGGCTGAAGACCTTGGACGGCGAGAAGAAGGGCGCGGACAGAAAGCTCTGGATGATGATGAACGACAGCGGCACGTAGATGGCCAGGGCCGTGATCAGCACCACCACGCCGCGCGGCAGGGACTGCCATTTTCTGCGCAATGACTGCATGGGGAAATCCTGTGTTCGGGGTACGCGGGCCGCGCCGCCGGCGGGGCGGGCGTGGCGGCGGGGCTGGGGCGGCGGGTCGCCGCCCGACGCGTGTCAGGCGCTGCCGGGACGGCGCTCGCGCCCCGGCGGCGGCGGGCTTATTTGCCGGCCGCGGCGCGCCACTGCTTGATGAATTCCAGGCGCTTGTTCTGCTCCAGGTAGTCCAGCAGCGTTTCGTTGACCGGGATCGGCTTGAGCGAGGCGCCCAGCTTCTTGGTCATGCCGTCGACGTCGTTGTCGCCGGGGATGTCGTCGCGCACCGAGGCCAGGTCGGCCTGGTTGGCGATGATGTCCTGGCCTTTCTGCGACAGCATGTAGTCCATCCACAGCTTGGCGGCGTTGCGGTTCTTGGCCTTCTTGCTGATGAAGGCCACGCGCGACAGCACCAGCGCGTAGTCGGTCGGGTAGGCGATGCCCAGCGACGGATCGTTCTTGGCGCGGGTCTCGGCGTACGAACCCAGGATGTTGTAGCCGATCAGGTTCTCGCCCGAGGACACGCGTTCCATCATGGTGCCGGTGGACGACTGCACGATCAGGCCGCCCTTGGCGATGTCCTTGAGCGTGTCGAAGTACTTGGGATCATTGGCCTTGTCCTGCACGGCCAGCATGAAGCCCACGGCCGACTTCTCGATGTCGTAGGTGGTGACCTTGTTCTTGAACTTGTCCGGCTGGCTGGCGATCAGCTTGGCCAGCGCGCCGTGCGTGGTGGGCACTTCGGCGGCCGGGATCAGGCGCTTGTTGTAGATGAACACGGCCGGCTCGAAGGTCGTGCCGTAGGCCGAATCCTTCCACACGGCCCAGGCCGGCAGCTTGCCGATCTCGGGCGACTTGTACTGCATCGCGTAGTCGGTGGCCAGCTTCAGCGCCGAGTCCATCGACGAGCTCCAGACGATGTCGCCGCTGCTGCCGCCGGCGGCCTGCTCGCTGATGTAGCGGTTGTACAGCTCGGTGCTGTTCATGTCGTTGTATTCGACCTTCACGTCCGGGTACAGCGCCTCGAAGCCCTTGATGATGGGGCCGGCGGCCTTGGTGTCGGTGGTCGAATAGATGATGACCTTGCCTTCCTTCTTCGCGCCGTCCAGGATCTTCTGGTAGTCGGCGGGATACCCGGCCGGCACCTGTTGCGCATAGGCGCTGCCGGCGGCGAGGACGAAGGTGGCGGCGAGCAGGGCGGCGCGCGGCGCCGCCAGTTTGGACTGGGCAAGCATGGGTGTCGTCTCCAGAGGGATGTTGTACGAGCGGACTCTCGGTCCGGCTTGCGGGCATCTTAGGAGGCGGCGTCTGTCGGCGTCCTGTCATGGACGTGCACCGGAGCCAGGGGAAAACCCTAGGAATTGTCGCGGTGGCACATCACTTGTGCGGCGGCGTATCCGTCACCAACCGGATCCAGTTCTGCACGAAGCGCGAATGGCGGCGCTGGTCCAGGCCCACCAGCAGGGCGGGGCTGAGCACCACGGGCTGCACGATGCCGCGCGAGCGCGCCAGCACCGCTTCGGAAGTCCAGCGACCCGGCGTGTCTTCCATGATGGAGCCGAGCGCGGCGTGGCTGGAGGCGACCTGCTGGCCGGCCGGCGACAGCAGCCAGTCGACCAGCTGGCGGGCCAGGTCGGGGTTGGGCGCGCGCCGCGCGATCAGCACCGAGCGCGCCAGCACCAGTACATAGTCCTGCGGGAAGACCACGCCGATGTCGCTGCCGGCGGCCTGGCGCGACAGCGCGTAGGAGCCCAGCATGTTGTAGCCCAGGTCCAGTTCGTCGCGTTCGATGGCGTCCAGGATCTCGGCGCTGGTGGCGGCCAGGCGCACGCCCACCTGGCCGAAGGCGTTGGCCAGACCCCAGAAGTTGGACGAGACCAGTTCGTCCTGCTCGGCCATCAGGTAGCCCACGCTGCTGGCCGAGATGTCGTAGGTGCCGACGCGGCCGTGCAGCTTGTCCTTGTCGCGCTCCAGCGCGCGCAGCAGGTCCTGGCGCGATCGCGGCACCGTGGCCTCGGTGTAGCGCCTGGGGTTGTAGACGATGACGGCGGGCTCGAAGGTGAAGCCGTAGACCTCGTTGCGCCAGACCGCCCACGACGGCAGCTTGGCGGCGTAGGGCGAGGCATAGCGCTGCGCGTAGCCGTCGTTGGCCAGGCGGATCTGCAGGTCGGCGGCCGAACTCATCAGCACATCCACGTCCTTCAGCTCGCCCGCGATCATGGCTTCGTACAGTTCGCGGCTGCCCATTTCCCGGTAGACCACGTTCACGTCCGGCCGCTGCGACTGGAAGCCCTGGATCAGCGGCGCCACTACTGGCGTGTCGGTCGGGCCGGCGATGGTGAGCACGCGCGCCGACGGCTGCGGCGCGGGATAGCGGGTCACGGTCTCCGGGATGCCGGCGGCCCGCGCGTCGCCGGGCGCGCCGGCCAGCATCAGGCCGGCGACGCAGGCGGCGCCAAGCCAGGCCGCGAGTTTGCGGCCCGCGTGATGGCGCGCCAGCGGCAGGATGACGCGCGCGCTCAGGCCGCCGCCGGGACGGTCCTGCAGCCACAGCGAGCCGCCGTGGGCGACGGCCACGGAACGCACGATCGCCAGGCCCAGGCCCGAGCCCGGCAGGGATTCGCCGGCGCGGCCGCGCGTGAAGCGCTGCTGCACGGCCTCCTTTTCATCGTCGGCGATGCCGGGGCCGCGGTCGGACACGGTCAGCGCCACCCGGTAGCCGGCCACCGGCGTGGCCTGGATGTCCACCGGACCGTCGGGGGCGTAGCGCAGCGCGTTGTCGACCAGATTGCGCAGCATTTCGCGCAGCGCCACGCGGTCGCCGGCGATGCGGGCGCGCCGCACCTCGGGCGCGATGTCGATGCGCAGTCGCCGCGCTTCCAGCGGACCGATGCGGCGGCGCGTTTCATTGACCGCCTCGGCCACGCCGACCGGCGCGCGCGCGCCCTTGCCGAGCCGGTGCGTGATGGTGGCGTCCATCAGCAGCTGGTTGATCAGCTGGCTGGCATGCGTGGCGTTCTGGTGGATGCGCTGGATGCGGGCGTGCAGGCGCTCGGGGTCGGGTTCTTCCAGCGCGACCTCGGCCTGCGCGCGTAGCGAGGCCAGCGGTGTGCGGACCTGGTGGGCGGCGTCGGCCACCAGCGTGTTCAGTGTGTTCATCAGGCCGGACAGGCGGTGCATGAAGGCGTTCAGCGCCTCGACCAGCCGGCTGACTTCCTGTGGCACCGGCGCGGAGACGGGTTGCAGATCATCCGGCGCTCGCCGTCGCAGCTCGCGCTCGACCACGGCCAGGGGCGCGAAGGCGCGCTGCACGCCGAACCACAAGAGGCCCAGCGCCACCAGCGCCACCGCCACCAGCGGCAGCACGCTGCGGCCCAGGATCTCGTCGGCCAAGGCTTGGCGCGAGCCCAGCGTCTCGGCCACGCGCACCGTCACCCAGCCGGCGTGCTGGCTGGCGGATACCAGCCTGCCCACGGTGGCCACGCGCACCGGTTCATCGTGATAGTTCAGATAGTCGTAGACCGGCGTGGCTGATTGCGCCAGCGGCAGGCCGGGCGCCAGGTCGCCGTAGCCGGTGATCAGCCGGCCGTTCGAGGCCAGTGCCTCGTAGAACACCCGTTCGCTGCCGGAGAGCATGGCCAGCGAGGAAACGGGCGGCTCCACGGTCACGCCGTCATCCTCGATCTGGACCGAGCCTGCGATGGTCAGCGCCGACGCCGCCAGCAGGCGGTCGAAGGCCTGCTCGGCGGCGCGCTGGGCGTAGCCGCGCAGGAAGAAGAACAGACCGATGAGGGCGCAGGCCAGCAGCGCCACGCCCAGCGCGAACACCCGGCGGCGGATCGAGAAGCCTGCGGCCGGCTTCATCGCCTAGCCCGGGGTCGACGGGCCGGCGCCGGCGTCGTTCTGAGCGGCAGGCGTCTCGTGCAGGCGGGCCAGGTAGCCGACGCCGCGCACGGTGACGATATCCACCGAGGCGCCCGCCAGCTTCTTGCGCAGGCGCGAGATCAGCAGTTCCAGCGCATTGAGCGAGCCGTCGTCCAGGTCGAAGAGCTGGTTCATCAGGCGCTCCTTGGCCACGGTCTGGCCGAATTTGCCCAGCAGGATCTCCAGCAGGCGGAATTCGCGCCGGCCCAGTTCCACCGGTGCGCCGTCCACGCTGACGCCCCGGGCGGCCAGATCCAGGCCCAGGTTGCCGTAGGTCGTGACGCTGCTGGTCTGGCCGGCGGGGCGGCGCATCAATGCGCGCAGGCGGGCTTCGAGTTCGCGCAGGTCGAAAGGCTTGACCAGGTAGTCATCGGCGCCCAGGTCCAGCATGTCGATCTTGTCCTCGATCTCGGCGCGCGCGGTCATGACCAGCACGGGCGCTTCCAGTCCGGCCGCGCGCAGTTCGCGGATGACCGAGAAACCGTCCTTGCCGGGCAGGTTGATGTCCAGCACCAGCGCGTCCCAGGTTTCGTCCAGCCCGCGCCGCAACGCCGTCAGGCCGTCGCGCGCCCATTGGACACTGTGGCCGGCCAGGCGCAGCTTGCTTTCCACGGCATCGCCCAGGTCGAGGTTGTCCTCGACCAGCAGAATGCGCATGTCGTTCCTCCATCTGATGATTGTTCTGTGCCGCGGGCGGCAAGGCGGCCGCCGCCCGGGGCGGGCAGCGGTCCGCGTCGCGCGGGGCTTTTTGGGAGGAAGTGTACCGGCAGCGCGGCGGCTGCGGGCAGTCGCGGGCCGCCGTCCCGCCGGAGCGGGGCGCGGTCAGGCTTGCGGTTCCGCCTGGGCGGCGGGCGCCAGCTGGCCGAGATAGCGGCAGTCCAGTTCGAGCGAGAGCTCGTCCATGCCGAGGATGTCGATCTCCACGGCGGTGCCTCGTTCCAGCTCGGGCATGCCTCCCACGCGGGTGACCAGCGGCGCGTTGCCGAAGCGCACCAGATCGTCGCGCAGCACATGGGCCACGGTGCGGGTGATGTTGTGCTGCTTGAGCCAGCGCAGGCACCAGTAGCGCTCCATCGCGCTCTGGAATTCGGCCCAGGTCGCGTATTGCGCGTCGAAGGCGCCGATGATGGCGAACAGGTCGGCGTCGCGCGGCTTGAAGGGCGCGACCAGGCGCGCCGACACGCCGTGCTCGACCGCCGCGATCAGCTGCCACTGGTTGACCAGGTCCACGTAGCGGCGCAGCGGTGACGTGCTCCAGGCGTACTGAGGCACGCCGATGGCCTCATGCGGCAGCGCCTGCGTGCTCATGCGCACGCGGCCGGCCTGCTGGGAACGGTAGATGCCGGGCACGCCGTGCTGGTGCAGCAGTCCGCCCCAGAGGTTGTTGGCCAGGATCATGTACTCGGCCACCATGCGGTCCAGCGGCGCGTTGCGCTGGCGCGGCACCAGCCGCACCGGGGTGTCCGGGTCGTCGGGGTTGCCGTCCAGGTAGAAGCTGTATTCGACGCGCGAGTTGTTTTCGGGCTTGCCGCGCACGTTCTCGCGCTGCGCCGACAGCGCCTGCGCCAGCTTCCAGAGCGGGCGCAGCCAATGGCCATAAGGCAGTTCGGCGGCGGGATCGGCCAGGCTGGCTTCGGTGACCTGCGCGTCCAGCATGTTGTGGCGCAGGTTCTCGCGCACCATCACGCGTTCGAGGCGGGTTTCCGATTCGAGGACCTCGCCGGTCTCGGGGTCGGCCGTCACGTACAGCGACAGGGCCGGCACCGCGCGCCCGGCGTCCAGCGAGAAGGCGCTGATGATGCTGTCCGGCTGCATGGGGATCTTGTCGCCCGGCATGTAGACCGTGGACAGGCGCGCGCGCGCCAGCTTGTCGAACTCGCTGTCGCGCGTGACCAGGAGGCCCGGCGCAGCCACGTGCACGCCGACGCGCAGCTTGCCGTCGGGCAGCGTGGTGACCGAGAGCGCGTCGTCGATTTCGGTGGTGGTGATGTCGTCCACCGAATAGATCTCGGCGTCCGCCAGCGGCAGCTCGCGCTCGATGGCGGGCAACGGCAGGTCGGGGAAGGCCAGCCCGCGCGGGAAGTTCACCGCCAGGAAGCGGCGCTTGTGCAGCGCCAGTGCGTGCGGCCAGGCGCCCAGGTCCAGCAGCAGGCGGTCGGGCGTCTTGCCCAGCTTGGCGCAGGCCGCGTCCAGCGCCTTCCACTGCTGGGAATTCTTGTCGGGGCGCACCAGCAGCGATTCCGCCGCCTGGGCGATTTCCTCGGGCAGGCGGCCGGCGGCCATTTCATCGACCCATTCCTGCTGCTGCTCGGCCTGACGCTGCTTTTTCTCCAGCGCGGCCAGCGCGGCGGCCAGGATGTCGGGCGGGGCGGGGCGATAGCGGCCCTTGCCGCGGCGGTGGAAATAGGCGGGCGCGCCGTGCAGTCGCATCAGCAGCGCGGCCTGTTCGACCGGCGTGGGGGCATGGCCGAAATAATCGGCGGCCAGGGCGGGGGAATCGAATTCCTCCTGGGGCGCGCATTCCCACAGGAACTGCAGGTCCAGCGCCTCGGGGGGGGGGGGGGCGGGGGGGGGG
>NZ_JBICCO010000005.1:0-144185 GCF_043119405.1 Achromobacter sp. 413638 | reverse complement strand
GTCAGCTGCTTGGTGGGGGTGACGGAGATTTTGCCGGGGCGCCCGAACTCGTGATATTCGAGGGCGGCTTTGCGAAGATTGGCATCCATGGGATCGGCGAGAAGCAAGTGCTAGTACAGGAAAGGGGGAAATTCTATTCCTACGGCGGCCGGCGCGATATGGCTGCGGGCGCGGGCCGCGCCCGTCCGCCAGCCCGCGCCGGCGGGGCCAGCCCATCTTACCCGCGGCCCGCGGACCGCCGCTATTGCGCGAAAGCGAGTAAGGGAAAACGACCATCCGGGTCGAACAGCGCCTTGATCCGGGCATCCAGCCGGCGTCCCGCCTCCCGGGCCGCATCGTCCAACGGCGGCGCGTCGCCGCCTGCCGCTTCCCCGGCCGCCGGCACGGCCGTGAGCAGCACCTCCTGCACCCAGGCCAGCGTGCCGCCGTGCCCCAGCAGCAGATGCGCCAGGTTGACCGTGGCGGGCGCCTGTGGCCGCAGCGCGTCCAGCCGGTAACGACCGGCCCAGGCGCCGCCCACGGCGCAGGCGGCGGCGTCCGGCCCCGTGCTCAGCTGGAACAGCGCCGGCACCAGCCGCTGCAGCGTGGCCGAGCGCAGCGGCCGTTCGTCGCTCTCGCCAAAAGGCCCCAAGGTTTCCTCCACCCCGTCGGCCAGCACCACGTCGGCCGCCAGGACCCCGGACTGCGCGCAGCGTCCCGCCGGCCAGGCGGCTGGCGCCGCCAGCCATTCGGCCAGCGTCATGGCGCCGGGCAGGCCGTCGAACTGCCGCAGGCCGGCTTGCGCCAGCACCGCCAGCGGCACGCCGGGCTGGGCCCGCCAGCGCGGCGTGTCTCCGGCCAGGCGGGCCAGGCCGCTGAGGTTCGCGGGATCCACCCGCAGGCAGGGACCAACGGCGGCTCCCTCCGCGCCGTCCAGCGCCAGGGCCACGCCGTACTCGGCGCACAGCGCCCGGGCGTGGGCCAGGTCGCCCTCGCGCGCGGGCGCCAGCCAGCCGCGCGGGCCGTCCGCGCCGGCCTCGCCCAGGTCGCGCACGGCCCCCTGGCACAACAGCGTCAGGCGCTGGATGAATCGGGCCCAAGGCGTCTGCACGGGACGCCGGCCGAGCAGGAAAGCGCGCCGGGATGGCTGCATGACTACAATCCCCCTTCTGCTTCAGATCGCTTCGAGAATCAAATGCCCCGCCTTGCCCATCGCACCAACGACTTTCTGACATTCCGAGTCATGGAACTCTTCAAGCAGGCGCAGGCCCTGCAGGCCGCGGGCAAGGACATTATCAGCCTGGGCATCGGCGAACCGGACTTTACCGCGCCGCCCCAGGTCGTGGAAGCGCTGGAGCGCGCGGCGCGTTCCGGCCTGAGCGGCTACAGCCCGACCGCCGGCCTGCCCGCGCTGCGCGAGGCCATCGCCGGCTTCTACCTCGACCAGTTCGGCGCCCGCGTCGATCCCCGGCGCGTGATCGTGACCGCCGGCGCCTCCGGCGCCCTGACGCTGGCCTGCGCCGCGCTGGTCAACGCCGGCGGCGAAGTGCTCATGCCCGACCCCTCCTATCCTGCCAACAGCAACTTTGTGCTGGCCGCCGGCGGCGTGCCGCGCCTGATCCCCAGCACCGCCGACAAGCGCTTCCAGCTGTCCGCCCAGGACGTGGCGCAACATTGGACGCCCGCCACCCAGGGCGTGCTGGTGGCCTCGCCCAGCAATCCCACCGGCACCTCGATCGCGCACGGCGAGCTGGCCGAGCTGCTGGCCCAGGTGCGCGCCCGCGACGGCTTCGCCATCGTCGACGAGATCTACCTGGGGCTGTCCTATGAAGGCCAGCCGCGCTCGGCGCTGACGCTGGACGACGACGTCATCGTCATCAACAGCTTCTCCAAGTACTTCCACATGACCGGCTGGCGCCTGGGCTGGATGATCGTGCCCGACAACATGCTGGAGGCGGTCGAGAAGATCGCCTCCAGCCTGGCCATCTGCGCGCCCACGCTGGCCCAGCACGCCGCGCTGGCCTGCTTCACCGACGACGCGCTCAAGACCTTCGCGCACCGCCGCGAAGCCTTCAAGCAGCGCCGCGACTACCTGCTGCCCGAATTCGAGCGTCTGGGACTGCGCGTGCCGGTCAAGCCGGACGGCGCCTTCTATATCTACGCCGACATCAGCGACCTGGGCATGGACAGCACCGCTTTCTCGCAACGCCTGCTGCTGGAAGCGGGCGTCGCGGCCGTGCCGGGCCTGGACTTCGGTCCGGCCCACGGCGACCACACCATGCGCTTCTCCTATGCCACCGGCCTGGACCGGCTGGAAGCGGCCGTCGACCGCATGGGCAAGCTGCTGGGTCACTGAACCGGCGCTTGGGTTCCATGAAAAACAACGCGCCCCTCGGGGCGCGTTTTCCTGTGGCCGGGGCGCGACCGGATCGGGGTCAATCCCTCGCCAGCGCGATGCCCGAGGCCAGCGCCAGGCGCCGGCGCTCGGCCTGCACCTTGGCGCCATAACCGTTGTCGTCGGGGCCGGTTGCGCCGACGTAGCAGGCCAGTCCGCCATCGACCGAGCCGCGCCGGTTGATGCAGTCCTTCAGGATGGTGGCGCCCACCATGATGTTGGCGCCGGGATCCAGCGGATTCTTGCCGACCGCGTCGAACTTGTCCTGGTGGACGCTGGTCATGACCTGCATCAGGCCCTGCGCGCCCACATGGCTTTCGGCCAGCGGGTTGTAGCGCGACTCGATGGCGATCACGGCCAAAAGCAACAGCGGATCGAGCTGCTTATCGCGGCCGACCTTGTACACCGTGCCCACCAGCGGGCCGGTGGCGTCATAGGCCACCTTGTACTTGCGCGAAATATAGTTGCGCAAGGCTTCGGCCTGCGGGCCGGTGGCGACCATGGCGGGCTTCTTGGGCGCCGGCGGCGCCACGCGGGCCGGCCCCAGCATGCCGGTGGCGTTGCTGGCGGGCGCGGCGGGCACGGCCATCGCGATGGCCGAGGACGAATCTATGCTGAGTTCGGATCCGGTATCGGACTCGGAACCCGCTTGCATGGATGTAGGCGCGAGGGCGGTCAACAAGGCTTTGTGCACCTGCAATGCCTGGTCGCGCAAACCAGGCAGGGCGAATCCCATGCTTACCGTCACGATCACGGCAATGCCCAGGTAGACGGAGCAAATGCGCAGGGATTCGGCAAGATAGTGGTGCACTCCTTGGGCCATGCGCCTGAACAGGCTGGCCACTGACGCATCGGGCATAAAGACCTCCTGCGTATCAAAGAGGGGGTTAATGTTAACCTCTCTGGCTGATCGAAATGTAACCAAATTGCCGGGATCTGTAGTGAAATACCGCGACCTTCGAGACTTTCTCGCTCAACTCGAACGCATGGGCGAACTCAAGCGCATCGCCGCGCCCGTCTCCACGCGCCTGGAAATGACCGAGATTTCCGACCGCGTGCTGCGCGCCTCGGGCCCGGCCCTGCTGTTCGAGAACGCACAGCACGACGGCCGCCCGGCGCAGATGCCGGTGCTGGCCAACCTGTTCGGCACGCCGGCGCGCGTGGCGCGCGGCATGGGCGCCGACGACGTCAGCGCCTTGCGCGACATCGGCGAGCTGCTGGCCTCGCTGCGCGAGCCCGAAGCGCCCAAGGGCCTGCGTGACGCGCTGGCCAAAGTCTCGATGCTGAAGTCGGCGCTGTGGGACATGAGCCCCAAGAACGTCAAAAGTCCGGCCTGCCAGGAAGTAGTCTGGGAAGGCAAGGACGTGGACCTGACCCGCCTGCCGATCCAGACCTGCTGGCCTGGCGACGTGGCGCCGCTCTTGACCTGGGGCCTGGTGATCACGCGCGGCCCCAACGCCAAGCGCCAGAACCTGGGTATCTACCGTCAGCAATTGCTGGGGCCGAACAAGCTCATCATGCGCTGGCTGTCGCACCGCGGCGGCGCGCTGGATTTCCGCGACCACGCGATCGCCCATCCCGGCACGCCCTTCCCCATCGCCGTGGCGCTGGGCGCCGACCCGGCCACCACGCTGGGCGCGGTCACGCCGGTGCCGGACAGCCTGTCCGAATACCAGTTCGCCGGCCTGTTGCGCGGCTCGCGCACCGAGGTCGCGCAGGCGCTGGGCAGCAACCTGTCGGTGCCGGCCTGGGCCGAGATCGTGCTCGAAGGGCATCTGCTGCCGGCCTCCGACCCGCGCGCGCTGCCGCCCGCCGTGCCCGAGGGCGCCCCGCCGCCCCCGGACACCGGCTACGAGATGGCGCTGGAAGGCCCCTACGGCGATCACACCGGCTACTACAACGAGCAGGACTGGTTCCCGGTCTTCACGGTGGAAAGGATCACGATGCGGCGCAATCCCATCTATCACTCCACCTACACCGGCAAGCCGCCGGACGAGCCGGCCGTGCTGGGCGTGGCGCTGAACGAAGTGTTCGTGCCACTGCTGCGCCGCCAACTGCCGGAGATCGTGGACTTCTACCTGCCGCCCGAAGGCTGCAGCTACCGCCTGGCCGTCGTGTCGATCCGCAAGCAATACGCCGGCCACGCCAAGCGTGTCATGTTCGGCCTGTGGAGCATCCTGCGCCAGTTCATGTACACCAAGTTCATCGTGGTGGTGGACGAGGACATCGATCCGCGCGACTGGAAGGAAGTGGTCTGGGCCATGACCACGCGCATGGACCCTGTGCGCGACACGCTGCTGGTCGAGAACACGCCGATCGACTACCTGGACTTCGCCTCGCCCGTCTCCGGCCTGGGCGGCAAGATGGGGCTGGACGCCACCAACAAATGGCCGGGCGAGACCAGCCGCGAATGGGGCACGCCCATCGTGATGGACGCCGAGGTCAAACAGCGCGTGGACGCCATGTGGAGCGAGCTGGGGCTCTGACCCCGCCGGCGGGCGGCGCGCGGTCTCCCCGCGCAATCGATTGAAGCCGCCCGCGCCGCGCCTCGCGCATCCAACCGTTACAAGCCGTTCCAAACGGCCTGTGAACGAGCGCTCCGAATCCGCCGAGAGCCGCATCTTTCCAGGCCTGGCGGCCGGTTCTTAAGACTCTCTTCAACTTTGTATGCGCCTCGTCCGGGGCTTTCTACACTGCCGGCATGATGACTGTTCCGCGACGGTCCCGGCCCGGCAAGCACTGCCGCGCCCAGCGACACGCGGGCGGTCATTCTCGAACGAATCGGCAACATCAACGCCGTCCCTGTTTTCCCCAGGGATGACGATCCCGACAGTCGTCATGCCGGCCTTTCCGGATTGAATCACCGCAGGCCCTGGCAGGCGCGCACAGACGCTCCGCCCGCGCCTCGCCCGGCCAGCGCGACCTGTCGGCATCCGCCCCGCCATTCCTGGCCGGGGCATGCGCCGGACAAGCATCCGTCCCGTCGATCGTTCGCCGCAGTTCCCCGCGCCGGGAGCACGCGCCAGTCCCCTGCCGCGTGTCGAAGCAGGCGCCCGCTGAATCGCCGCCGCAGCATGCTCGCAATCGCGACGGCGTTCAAAACATTGAATAAGAGGACTCATCATGAAGAAGGTTCTGGGATTGATATTTGCCGCCAGCGTCGTGTTGGCCGCGCCGCTCGCCCACGCCAAGGAAGCCGTTCCGGCCGCCAAGCGCGTCGAACAGCCCGCCCCCGTCAGCGTCACGCTGAGCGCCTGGTCGGTCACGCTGGACAAGGCCGGCAAGGAGAGATTCAAGCGCGCCGAATCCGCCAAGCCCGGCGACGTCATCGAATACCGCGCCGAGCTGCGCAACGTCTCCCGCGCCACGCTAAAGGATCAGGCCCTGACGCTGCCGGTGCCTCCCGGCACCGCCTACGTGCCGTCCTCGGCGCGGCCGGCGCAGGCGCAGGCTCGCGCGGACGGCGGCAAGTTCGAAGCCATGCCGCTGATGCGCGTCGAGCGCAATGCGCAGGGCCAGGAAGAAAAAATCGCCGTGCCGCCCGAGGCTTACCGCGCGCTGCGCTGGCCGGTGACTGACCTTCCCGCTGGCAGCAGCTTCAAGGCCACGGCCCGCGTGCGCGTGACCGACACGCCTGCCGAGACGGCCAAGGACTAAGCCGCCCGCCATGGCGGCGCGCCCTTTTGCCGCGCCGCCCGCTACCCACATCGCGTTTCCTTCATCGCGGCGCCGGATTTCCGCGCGCCCCGGGGGACGCTTTGCGTCCGAACACGGCGGAGGGCCGCGTTCGATGGTTCCACCTCTAAGGAAATTCATGAGAGCTCTACCCAAGAAGAGCGCCACGCGCTGGCTCGGCGCCGCCGCGCCAGCGCTGGTGGCCTGGTCTTTGACCTCGGGCATGGCCCAGGCGGCAACCCCGGCCGCCGGCACGATCATCAGCAACCAGGCCGCTGCGTCGTACACCGACGGCCAGGGCGTCGACCGCGTGTCGCAATCCAACGCCGTCGAGACCCTGGTGCTGCCCAAGGCCGCGTTCAGCCTGGCCAGCGACAACACCAAGCAGGCCTCGCCGGGATCCACCGTGTACTTCACGCACACGCTGACCAATACCGGCAACGCCGCCGACACCTTCAAGATCACGGTCGACAAGCCCGCCAACACCGTCGGCTCGCCGGCCTCGACCTGCGATATCTACATCGACGAGGACGGCAACGGCCTGCCCGATTCGAATACCCCGATCGGCGCTTGCGGCACGCCCTTCACCACCACCTCGGTGCTGGCCGGCGGCCTCTACCGCTTCGTCATCGGCGCCACGGTCAACGGCCAGGCCTCCACGGGCGATGAAGCCACGATCGCCGTCCACGCCAAGAGCGTCACCGACCCGGCCGCGACCGGCGCGCCCGAGCAGAACACGGACACGCTGCAAATCGCCAACGGCGCGGCGTTCAACGTGAACAAATCGTCCAACAAATCCTCCGGCCCGACGGGTTCGGTGATCACCTATACCTTCACCATCGCCAACACCGGCAACGCGGCCGGCGATCTGACCATCACCGACGCGCTCGGCAACGGCCCCACCGCGGGTCTGCGCTACGTGTCGGGCTCGGGCACCTGGTCCAACGGCCAGGGCGCGCTGACGGACGCATCGGACGGCGCCGAAAAAAGCGACGGCAACGGCGGCTCGATCGACTACCAGGCGCCCACCGAGGCGTCCAAGCCGGGCGACGTGGTGGTCAAGCTGACGGGCTTCAATCCCGGCGCGACCCAGACCGTGACCTTCCAGGCCAAGGTGGCCGACACCGCCACGGTCGGCAAGGACATGACGACCAACGCCGCCGACTACACCTGCCAGATCGGTGACGGCGGCAAGGACTGCCGCACCAACGAGGTCATCTTCGAAGTGCTGCGCGCCATGAGCGTCGTCGCCAACGGCAGCACCTCCAGCAGCGTCAACGGTTCGAACGAACCGCTGACGGTGACCGAGGCGACCGCCGGCTCGACGGTGCACTGGACCGACGTGATCTGGAACACCGGCAACGACACCGAGACCTACCAGCTGACGCTGTCCAAGGAGAACTTCCCGGCCGGCACGACCTTCATGCTGTTCCAGGCCGACGGCGCGACGCCGCTGGTCCAGGGCTTGACGCCGCCGATTCCCGCCTCGGGCTCCGCCGGAGTCTGCGCGGCGCCGCTGGTCAAGGATGCCGAGACCAACGCTTGCGGCTACCCCGTCGTCGTGCAGGCGCAGCTGCCCATGAACGCGTCCGGCGACGGCCCGTTCCAGGCCAGCTATATCGCGGCCTCGACATCCGACCCGTCGCAGACCGATTCGGTCGAGAACCAGTTGGCCAAGCTGTCGTCCGCCGCCTTCGTGCTGGCCAACGACATCTCCGCCGCCCTGCGCGGCACGGCCACGCCCCAGACCACGCTGACGGCGACGATCGGCGGCAGCGTCACCTTCCCCCTGTACGTCAAGTCCAACAGCGTCGACACCTTCGCCCTGTCGTACTCGGGCACCGACTTCAACGCGGGCATCGTCCCGGCCGGCTGGCGCGTGGAATTCCGCTCGCCCACCGCCGGCACCTGCGACGCGCCGGGCGCCCAGATCATGAACGCCCGCGTCACCGAGACGGCTGACCCGTCGGACACGACCACGCCCGACGCCACGCTGATCGCCTGCGCCGTGGTGTCCACGCCCGAAGACGCGGCCCAGAGCACGCAGAAGGTGTACTTCAAGGCCACCGGCACCTCGGGCGTGTCCAGCGCCAAGCTCGACGCCGTGACGATCAGCGCGAACCGCCAGATCTCCCTGGTGCCCAACCAGACCCAGCAGGTCGCCCCCGGCGGCAGCGTGACCTATAGCCACGTGCTGACCAACCAGGGCAACCAGGCCGAAGGCGGCACCTGCTCGGCCATGAGCTTCTCGGGCGATAACTCGCTGGCGGGCGACGGCTGGACCTCGGTCGTGTACTACGACGCCAACAACAACGGCGAACTGGATCCGAGCGACCCCGTGGTCGAATCGCTGGCCCAGATCACCGCCTCCGGCAAGTACACCGACGGCACCGCCGCCGTGGCGGGCACGCTGCCTTCGGGCAAGGGTCTGCGCCTGTTCGTCAAGGTCTTCGCTCCGTCGAGCGCGGCCGCCGGCGAAACCGACAACCGCACGCTGCAGGCCATCGTCAAGAACAGCACCGGCGCCGGCGCCTGCGCCAGCCCCGAACCGGCCGCGCAAAGCGTGGTGGACACCAGCAACGTGATGACCGCGCAGATCCGGCTGCTCAAGGAACAAGGCCTGGATGCGAAGTGCGACGGCGTCGTCGACCTGGCTTTCAGCGCCACCCAGATCCAGGTCAAGCCCGGCGAGTGCGTGATCTATCGCGTGCAGGCCAGCAACCAGGGCGTGGACGCGGTCACCAACGTGATCATGAACGATTCGGTCCCGGCCTTCTCGACCTACGTCGACATCAAGGACTCGTCCATCTGCACCCCGGGTCAGGCCACCACGCCGGCCAATGGCGGCACCGGCTCGGTCACCTGCAACGTGGGTGAACTCAAGCCTGGCGCCAAGGCCACGATGCAGTTCAACGTCAAGCTGGACGACTGACCGTCCCTTCCCGTTCGCCTGGGCGCAAGCCCTGGCATCCGATTCGAGGCGGCTCCCGCCGGAGCCGCCTCGTCATTCCCAAAACCCTGATTCGGAAAGATTGATACGCATGCCTGTAGATTGGAGAAACTTCCTGTCTTTCCCCCAGGAGCGCGCATCCGGCGCGACGCGACCGGCCCCGGCCGCGCGCGGTCCGGGCCAGCTCGGGCGCGCCTGTCGCGCGCTGACGCTGGCCGCGCTCCTGCTGCCGGCATGGGCATCCATCTTCAGCGGCCACGCCAGCGCCCAAACCTCGGTCGCGGATTCGCCGCAGGCGGGCATCATCCTGCGCACGCAGGCCGATGTCACGTTGCTGCCCGCCGGGCACACGCGGGAGGTCCGCATTCTCTCCAACATCGTCGAGGTCCGGGTCTCGCCGGTGGAAGCGTTGCTGCTCACGCCTGGCGGCTCGCGCGACGGCGTCCCCGGCGCCAGCGTGCAGATGCCGCACGTGCTGACCAATACCGGCAATATCGTCTCCGGCTATGCCTTCGACCTCAACGTCGTGGCCGGCAGCTTCGCGCCGCAAGCCCCCTACATCGTGCATGACCGCAACGACAACGGCGTCGAGGACGACGGCGATGCGCGCATCCCGTTGCAAGGCCCCGCGTTCACGCTGGAACCTGGCGAGGCCGCCAGCCTGCTGGCGATCGCCACCGTGCCCGATGATGCGCAGGACGGACAGGCGGCCGTGCTGCGCCTTTCGGCCAGATCGCAGGCGCGCAGCGTGCTCACGAGCAAGAATGATGTCATCGTCGTGCGCGAAGGCGCGGCCTTCGCCTTGCACAAGACGGCCGACGCGGACCGCGCGCAGGGCGGCGACGTGGTCGGCTACACGCTCGACGCCACCAACAACGGCAATGCCGACGCCGAAGGCACGGAGACCGGCAAGGACCTCGACGGCGCCACAGGCGCGCTGCGCATCGACGGCGTGGCCGCCCGGGCCGTGCTGCTGCGCGACCGCATCCCGGCGCATACCCGGCTGGTCAGCGGTTCGCTGCAAACCGCCATCGCCGGCGCCCGGCGACTCTGGCATGCGCCGGGCGACGCGCCGTTTTCCTATCGTTCGAGCGAAGTGGCCAATGCCGACGAAGTGGCCATCGCGCTGCCGGTCGTGCAGCGCAATCAATCGCTGCGCATGGGCTTTTCCGTGCGCGTGGACGACGACCACGCCGGCCGCGTCGACAATGTCGGCGTGCTGAACTTCCACGCCGCGGCCTCGCCCGACGGCGTGCGCATGCAGCCTAGCAATACCGTGCCCGTGATGGTGGACGGTACCGAGGGCGTGGACCTGACGCTGGTCAAGACGCACGACGGCAATTTCCACGCCGGCCTGGAGCAGGCCTACACCCTGAAGGTGCACGCGGCCAACCAGCCCAGCGCCGGCGCGATCTCCGTCGTTGATACCCTGCCCGATGGCATGCAGCTGGTCTCGGCCACGGGGCCGCTCTGGACCTGCGACGCGGCCGGCCAGACCGTCAGCTGCCAGACCTCGCAGACCATCGGCCCGGATTCGCCCAGCGCGCCGCTGACGCTGGTGGCGCGCGTGCCCGCGACCGTGCTGGCAGGCCAATCCGCCGTCACGCTGGTCAACCGCGCCGCCGTCTCCGGCGGCGGCGAACCCGCGGCCTTCGCCGGCAACAACAGCGTCGAGGACCCCACCGTGATCGAAGCCGGCGCCAAGCTGTCCGGCAAGGTCTGGCTCGATCTCAATCGGGACCGCCTTCACCAGGGCGGGGAACGCCCCCTGGCCGGCTGGCGCGCGCAACTGCTGCTGCCCTACAACGATCCGGCCGCGCGGACCGCCGGCCTGCGCAGCGTGGTCATCGGCCCCGGTACGCAGTACCGCCTGGTCCAGGAGGCCGTGACCGACGCCGCCGGCGCCTACCGCATGCAGGACGTGACGCCGCGCGCGGACTACGCGCTGCGCTTCCTGTCCCCCTCCGGCTACCAGTACGCCACGCCCGTGGACGGCGACAATGGCGCCGCGCAATCGGGCGCGCGCCCGGATACGGACGCCGGCATGCTGGTGGACCTGTCGATCGCGGCGAACGCCGACATCACCGGCCAGAGTCTGCCCGTCATCCCCAGCGGCGTGGTCTATGGCTCGTCGAACCGCCAGCCGCTGGCCGGCGCCATGGTGCGGCTGAGCGGCCCGGTCGGCTTCGATCCCGCGCGCCACCTGGTGGGCGGCGCGGGCAATGCCGAACAGCGCAGCAGCGACGAAGGCATGTACCAGTTCCTGCTCACATCGGACGCGCCCTCGGGCCGCTATCAGCTGCTTACCCGGCCCTCGGCCGGCTATGTGTCGCCGTCCACGGCGCTGCCGCCCCAGCCGCAAGCCCTGGTCCTGCCCACCGGCGCGGCCCCGCTGGCGGTGCAGCCGCAAGCCGCCCCGCCGCAGCCTGGCGAGGCCACCACCTACTACACCCAGTTCACGGTATCGTCCGGCAGCCGGCCCGTGGCCAACAACCACCTGCCGCTGGACCAGGCCGCGACCCAGGGCCTGCTGCTGCGCAAGAGCGCGTCCAAGAGCGTCGTCGAAACGGTGGACTTCGTGGACTACGCGCTCGAACTGAACAACCAGACGGGCGGGCTGCTGGCCGGCGCGACCTTCGAGGACCTGCCCGCCGCCGGCTTCGTCTACCAGCAAGGCTCGGCGCGGGTCATCACCGCCGCCGGCGCCAGCGCCGTCGAACCGCTGCTCACTCCCAACGGCAAGGGCGGGCTGTCGATGCGCTTCGAGCTGCCGTCGCTGCGCCTGGCCGACCAGGAAGCGCTGCGCCTGACCTATCGCATGCGCGTGAACGTCGGCGCCCTGCAAGGCGACGGCGTCAACCGCGCCCGCGCCACCAGCGGCGCGCTGCGCTCGAACGAAGCCTCGGCGCGGGTGAAAGTGGTCGGCGGCGTGTTCGCGGAAGAGGCCTTCGTCATTGGCAAGGTCACGCTGGACTGCAACCGCAATGGCATCCAGGACGAGGAAGCCGGCGAAATCGGCATCCCCGGCGTGCGCCTGTACCTGGAAGACGGCACCTTCGCCATCACCGACAGCGAGGGCAAATACAGCTTCTACGGCTTGCGTCCGCTGACGCACGTGCTCAAGCTCGACCTGACCACCCTGCCGCAAGGCGCGGTGCTGGGTTCGGCCGGCCACCGCAACAGCGTCGACGAGCAGGCCTCGCCCGCCGTCCGCACCCGCCAGGCCAGCACCCGCTTCGTCGACCTGAAGAAGGGCGAGCTGCACAAGGCCAACTTCGTCGAGCAATCCTGCGCGCCATCGGTGCGGCGGGATGTGATCGCGCGCCGCGACGCCGCCTCGGCCCAGCGAGACGAAGCCGCGTCCAGCGTGCGCCGCGACTTCAAGGCGCAGGCGCAGCTCGTGGAAACCACCGACGTGCGCAGCCGCCCGCAGACCGGCTACATGGACCCGGAGCGCGGCACGCCCGGCGCCGACCAGCCCCCGGGACGCGACGGGAAATCGCCGGCGCCGCGTGCCACGCGGACCGAAGCGGCGAACGCCGCCGGCGCGCCGGACGCCGCCACGGCCCGGCCGCTGGAGGAACTGCTGCCCGAGGCCGACCCCGAACTGGGCCTGCTCAACCTGAAGGAAGGCCAGACCCTGCCCATCGCCCAGACTTCCATCATGGTCAAGGGCCGTCTGGGGGCCATCTTCCGCCTCAAGGTCAACGGCGCCGAAGTCGGCCAGGATCGCGTCGGCAAGAAGAGCCAGCTGCAGGACCAGGGCGTGCAGGGCTGGGAATACGTGGGCGTGAACCTGCGCCCCGGCGTCAACCGCATCCAGGTCGAACAGCTGGACGGCATGGGCAACGCGCGCGGCAGCGCGTCCGTCAGCGTGATCGCGCCGGGCAGGCTGGCCCGCATCGAGCTGAGCGCGCCGGACCGTCCGATGGCAGACGGCCGCACGCCGGCCAGGCTGCGCCTGCGCCTGATGGACCGCGACGGCGTGCCTTTCGCGGCCCGCACCCAGGTGACGCTGAATGCCACGATCGGCCAGTGGCAGCTTGAAGACCTGTCGCCCGCCGAGCCGGGCACGCAGATCTTCGTGGAAGGCGGCCAGGCCGAGCTGCCGTTGACGCCGCCCGCCTCGCCCGGCGAGGGCCATGTGGAAGTGCAGGCCGGCAATCTGCGCAAGAAGATCCCGCTGGCCTTCGTGCCGGAACTGCGTCCGATGATCGCCGCCGGCATCGTCGAAGGCAGCATCAGCCTGAACCAGATCGACTTCTCGAAGATGGAGCCGGTGCGCTCGGGCGACGTGTTCGAGCGCGAGCTGCGCGCGCACAGCCGCTCGTTCAACGACGGCAAGGGCTCGGCGGGCGGCCGCGCCGCGTTCTTCCTCAAGGGCAAGATCCGCGGCGACTATCTGCTGACCGCCGCCTACGACTCGGAAAAGACCACCCGCGACCGCCTGTTCCGCGATATCCAGCCCGACGAGTACTACCCCATCTACGGCGACTCGGCGCAGCGCGGCTTCGACGCCCAAAGCACCGGCCGCCTGTATGTGCGCATCGACAAGGACAAGTCGTACCTGCTGTATGGCGACTACACCACCGCCTCGTCCGACACGGTGCGCCAGATCTCGCAATACTCGCGCTCGCTCAATGGCGTCAAAGGCCATTACGAGACGGACATCCAGGGTCGCAAGGTGGAAGTGACCGGCTTCGCCGCGCACGACACGCTGCGCCAGATGGTCGAGGAATTCGCCGCCAACGGCACCTCCGGCCCGTTCCAGCTACGTCACGGCGATCTGTACCTCAACAGCGAGCAGGTGGTGGTGCTGACGCGCGACCGCAACCAGCCGTCGCTGATCCTGCGCAGCGAGACCAGGCAACGTTTCGTGGACTACGAACTCGAACCCTGGACCGGCCGCTTGCTGTTCAAGGCGCCGATCCCCAGCTTCGACGCGGACCTGAACCCCAACTCGATCCGCGTGAGCTACGAAGTCGACTCCGGCGGCGAGGCTTTCGCGGTCTATGGCGCCGATGCGCAGGTCCAGGCGACCGAGAAACTGCGCGTGGGCGGCGTCTACGTGCGCGACGAGGATCCCGGCAAGTCCTTCGGCATGCGCGCGGTGACAGGCGAATACAAGTTCGGCGAGCGCACCACGCTGTCCGCCGAGCTGGCCAGCACCCGCAACGGCGACAGCAGCCTGCTGGACAGCCAGCTGACCGGTCAGCCCGGCGGCCAGGGCGAGACGCCGGCCGTCGCACCCGGCGCCGACCTGCTGGGCGAGCACTCGGGCAGCGCCCGCCGCGTGGAGTTCCGCCACGAAGGCACGGACCTGAACGTGCTGGCGCAGTACGCCAGCGCCGACGAGGGTTTCGACAATATCTCCGCGCCGGTCTCGCAGGGCCGCACCGAGATCGCCGGCAAGGCCGAGTACCGCATCGACGAACATACCGCGCTGCGCGGCGAGATCCGCAGCAGCGAGGACGAGCGCTACGGCAGCAAGCGCGAAGGCGCCACCGTGTCGGTGGAACGCCGGCTGAGCGAAACCGTGGTGGCCGAGGCCGGCATGCGACGCTATGCGGAAACCGTCGCCGACAATGGCTACATGGCCGAACAAGGCGTGGCGCCGTACTCGGGCACCACCCTGCGCGGCAAGCTGAGCGTGCAGTGGCCGACCAACCCGAACGCCGTCGGCTACCTGGAATACGAACAGGATGTCAGCGAGTCCGACCGCCGTGTCGCGGCCGTGGGCGGCGAGTACCGGCTGGGTTCCGGCGGGCGGGTCTATGGCCGCTACGAATTCCTGTCCAGCCTGGGCAGCCTGTATTCGCTGAACGATACGCAGCGCCGCTACACCGGCCTGTTCGGCTTCGACACGCAGTACATGAAGGACGGTTCGGTGTTTTCCGAGTACCGGATGAACGATGCCATGGACGGCCGCAGCGCCCAGGCCGCCGTCGGACTGCGCAACCTGTGGAGCGTGACGGATTCCTGGCGGCTGGGCACGACTTTCGAAAGCACGCGCCCGCTGTTCAGTCCCGAGCGCGGCGACACTGGCGGCTACGGCGGCGCCTTCTCGATGCCCGGCGACTACGCCAGCCTGAACGAAAGCTCGGTGGCCGGCACGGTGGCGGCCGAGTACGTCGGCAGCGAGCGGATGAAGTTCAGCACGCGCCTGGAAGCGCGCCGCGCCACCTCGCTGGACAGCTATCTGCACACCGCGGCCGTGGCCTACAAGCTGTCGCCGGACTGGACCCTGCTGCTGCGCAACGGCGTGCAGCTGGACAAGGGCCGCGACGGCAACGCCGGCGACGCCACCCGGCTGCGCCAGCAGATCGGCGCGGCCTACCGCCCGGTGGACAACGACCGCTTCAATTTCCTGACGCGCTACGAGCATCGCGCCGAGCGCCTGTCGGGCGCGGCCAGCAGCTACCTGGCCGGCTCGGCCAGCGGCCTGGACAGCCAGTTCCTCGCCAATGGACTGCGCCAGGACACGCACATCCTCTCGGCCCACGCCAACTGGCAACCGATCAGCAAACTGACGCTGTCGGGCCGCTACGCCTTCAAGTGGACCACCGACGAATCCAACGGACTGTCGTCGAAGAACTGGGCCCATCTGGTCTACGGTCGCGCCATGTGGGACCTGGCCCGGCGCTGGGACGCCGGCGTGCAGGCCTTCGCCATGACCGGCAAGGGCGGCGCGCGCCAGACGGGTTTCGGCGTGGAAGCCGGCTACATGGTGACGCCCGATGTGTGGGTGTCCGTGGGCTACAACTTCAGCGGCTTTCGCGAGACCGATCTCGCCGGAGACGCGCAGACCAACCGGGGCGTGTTCCTGCGCCTGCGGATGAAATTCGATGAATCGCTGTTCGACGGAGCTGGGCAATGACGATGCAGGCCACAAAGAACCGCCGCCCGCGCAAGGCGCACTGGCTGCCGGCGCTGATGATCGCGGGCGCGCTGCTCATGCCCGGGATGGAACAGGCGCATGCGCAATCGCGCACCATCGTCAACACCGGCTTTGACAAACTGATGAATGGGGCCAGCCCCAACCCACCGTCGAACGCCCCGCTCTACCTGGACGATGCCCGCTGCACGCTCGGCGTAGCCGGCAAGTGCCTGGCGGGCTGGCAGTCCACGCATCCGGCTCATTATGAATTCGGGCACATGATCGAGGCCGGTTCGAGCACGGCCATCTATGGCGTCACGCCCAACAGCGGGACGGCCTTTGTCGAGCTGAACGCGGCGACCCGTTCCCGGCTGTACCAGAACATCTGCCTGAAATCCGGCGAATCGATACGATTGTCCTACTTCCTGTCGTCGCGCAGCGGAACCAACGGCGCATTCGCCAGCCAGGTTCAGGCCGGCATCTGGCCGCTGAATCATGCCGGCCCGATCGGCGGAGCGATCATGGCCGTCCCGTCCAGCGTGCGCCCGGCCGAGCAACCGGGCTGGAACGAGGAAACCGCCGTGCTAACGCTGCCCGCCGGCTACCCGTCCGGCATCTATCAACTGGGTTTCGAGGCCATCCTTCCAGGTAACAATTCCAGCTACAGCAATCTGCTGGACAACGTCACCATCCCGATCAAGCCGCTGATCGACCTGGGCGGCAGTCAGATGAACGCGGTGGCGGTCGAAGGCGCCGAAGCGCCGGCGATCAAGGTGCGGATCAATGGCCGCGTCAACACGCCCATCACGCTGGTGTTCAAGGCCTCCGGCACGGCCAAGCCGGACGAGGACTACCGTCTGGGCCAGCCCGCCGGCCTGCCGGGTTCCACGCCCACGCTGGAACACAAGAACGGCAGCGATACCTGGACTCTGTTGGTCCCGCAAGGCGAGTACCACGGCGGCTTGTCGACGACCGTGGGCGGCGGCGTCATCAGCCTGCCCTTCGAGGCCCTGGCGGATGAAGCCGCCGAAGACAACGAGACCGTGGTCTTCACGCTGCAGGCGCCAGGCGTCAACGGCGCGTCTCCCTCATTGGACTGGAACATGGAAGATCCGGTCTGCAGCGGCACCGGCGATACCGTCAAACAGGCCAGCTATCTCATCAAGGAAGCGGTACCCACGATCAAGTTCAGCGGCACGGTGTACAACGACCAGAACGGCAACGACGCGCTGGACGAGCAAGAGAACTGGACCTCGGTGGAGCCGCTGGCCTCGAACGTCTACGTCAACCTCGTGCGCAAGAACGAAGTCGTGTCGTCGCAGGCGGTGGCGCCCGGCGCGGGCAGCTATCAGTTCGCCGCGCCCAGCGATACGGACTACACCATCGTCCTGTCGGACTCCCCCGCCAATCCGTCTCCTACGCCCCCGGTCTACTGGCGTTTCAAGAGCCCGGCGTCCGGCATTCTCGGCCCCTATTCCGAAGGCCAGGACACACAGGACTTCGGCCTGACGCCCGCCACCGAGGCCTCGCTGTCCAAGGCGTTCGACCAGATCCGCATCCCGCTGCAAGGCAAGGCGAAGGTCATCTTCAAGCTGAAGAACAGCAACAACGGCCTGGATCAGCACGATGGCCTTGCTTTCACCGATCTGCTGCCAGAGGGCCTGCTGATCGATGGACAACCCCAGGCCGCGCAATGCGGCGGCACCGTGACGGTATCCACCCAGAACGGCCGCTCGCGCCTGCGCTTTGCCGGCGGCAGCCTGCCCAAGGGCGTCAGCAGCTGCGACGTGACCGCGACCGTGCTGGGCCAGACCCTGGGACTGAAAACCAATGATCAATCGAATCTGAGCGAGGTCTCATCCAACCTGGCCGTGTCGGTCAATGCCAGCATTCGCGTCGGCCTGAACTACGACGTGGAGGGTGCGGTCTACCGAGACGCCAACGCCAACGGCCATCTCGACGCGGAAGAAGGCGGCGTCGGCGCAACGTTGTGGGTCAAGTTGACGCCGCGCGCCGGCGGCCAATGCCAGGCGCCGGCGCTGGACGTCGTGGTCGCCGACGCGGCCAGCGGCCGCTATCACATCAAGGCCGCGCCCGCGGGCGACTATTGCCTGATCGCCTCCGACAACAGGGATCCGGCAGACATCACGCCATCCACGCCGGGCTGGACGCCGTCGGCGCCGGCGGACGGCCGGCTGTCCATCTCGATCAGCAACGCGGACCTGCGCAACCGCGACCTGGGCCTGTACCGAGGCCTGATCGTCAAGGGCCGGGTGTTCCGCGATACCGGAACGCCGGACGCCCGGGCCGGCAACACCGCCAACAACGGCGTCGCGGACAGCGCGGAACCTGGCCTGCCGGGCGTCGGCGTGCGCGTCCAGGCCGGCGGCCGCGTCTATTCCAGCGGCTCGACCGATGCCGACGGCGCCTACGCGCTGTTCGTGCCCGTGCCGCAGGACGGCGGCCCCGCCGCCGGCCAGCCCATCGAAGTGGCGCAGACCAATCCGCAGGGCCACGTCTCCACCGGCGCCTCGGTGCAGGGCAAGCCGATCTCGGGCTCGGCCAGCGTCGGCGGCACGCAATACACCTACGACCGCGACGCCGACATCCTCAGCTTCGCGCCCGGCGGTCGCAGCGTCCTGGACGGCCTGGACTTCGGCGACGTGCCCGACAGCCGCCTCAGCCACGACGGCAACCTGGACGGCACGCCGGGCGCGGCGCTGACCTTCCCGCACGTCTTCACCGCCGGCACCCGTGGCAGCCTGCGCCTGAGCAGCAGCGCCGTGCCCTCGCCGCCAGCGGAGAACTGGACCGATGCGCTGTATCGCGACATCAACTGCAATGGACAGATCGACGTCGACACGGATACGCTGATTCCATCCGAACAGGTCTTCGATCTGGACGCCGGCCAGAACCTGTGCCTGGTGCACAAGCAGTTCATTCCCGCCAATGCGGCCACCGGCCACCGCAACGTCGTCACGCTGCGCGCGGAACTGACCTACGCCAACGCCGCGCCGGCGCTCAGCGCCGTCTACACGCGCGAGGACCGGACCACGGTGGCGCAATCCGGCGCGCTGGAACTGGTGAAGGAGGTGCGCCACACCGGCCCCAACTGCACGCCGCTGCCCTCGCCGCAGGGAGACTGGGCCAGCAACAATCAGGCGCGTCCCGGCGACTGGCTGCAATACCGCATCACGTACCGCAACAAGAACATCGATCCCTTGCGCAACCTGGTCATCACCGACGCCACGCCGGCCTTCACCCGCTACGTCAACGCAACCTGCGGCACCAGCACGCCTGACGGCCTCGCCTGCTCGCCGCCCAGCGCCGGCAGCAATCCCCCATCCGCGCCCAAGGCGGGCGCCGCCGGCATCCTGCGGTGGGAGTTCCAGGACAAGCCAGGCGCGACGGGCGGCCTGCTGAGCGGCGCAGCCGGCAACGTGGATTTCTGCATCCAGCTGGAACCCTGAGAGGCGGCGTGGTCACGCGCATGGCGCCCGATGCGCGATGCCCGCCATGCCGCCACTGTCCAGCGACACGCAAACAAAAACGCCATCCTGTTTCCAGGATGGCGTTCATTGCCAGGAAGGCGGCGGATGAAGGACGCCGAACCTCAACGCTCGTCCGGATCCTTGCCACTTGCTTCCTGCCAGGTTTTCCACAGCTGCCAACCCACCAGCGCGCCCGCCGCGACCTTCAGCAGGCGAAAGCGCTTGCCTCCACGCATGAACATGGCGGACAGCGACGAGCTGACCAGTGGATAACGGCGCGCCAGGCCGATGGCCTGCAAGGCCCAGCGTGACGCATTGCTGGACGCCAGTCCGGGCAGCAGGCTCTTGAGGAGCGAGGCCGGCTCCAGCTTGCGGCCGGCGCTGGCGATGCCCTGGGCCAGGGATTCGCGCTCGATGGCGGCGCGCGCGCGTAGCAGCTCGATGCGCACCGCGCGGTCGATGGAGGGAGAACGCTTTGCCATGGCTCAGTCCTCCCCGCGCCGGCGCGGATCCTCGTCATGCGCGTCGCGCACGCGCTCGAGCAGTTCCGCGTCGCGGCCCAGCTCTTCCAGCGTGGCCGAGAACGGCGGCGGGCCATAGAGCAGCGCCTGCCTGACCGCGATCAGCAGCCCCACGCCCAGCACCGCGTACAGACCGGCCAGCAGGCCCAGCGCCAGATAACGGTTTTCGGTGGGCCAGAACGCCACCGCGATGCTGACCGTGAACACCAGCACCGCCAGCGTCAGGAACAGCAGGGCGGCGAAGGCCATGCCCAGCAGCTTCAGCAGCCGCGCCTTTTCATCCGCCGCCTCCAGAGCCAGCAGCTCCAGACGCGTGCGCAGCAGCCCGACCAGGCCGGAGGCGACGCCAAATACAGATTTACGCAGACCCATGAGTCATGGCGCGACCGCGCGGACGGCCGGACGATGCGTCCGGGCCGCCACGCAAGCCGCGCCGTTCCCGTCAGCGGCGGCTGATCAGCAGGCCGAGCAGCAGGCCGGTCACGCCCGCGATGCCGATGGCTTGCCAGGGATTGTCGTGCACGTAGTCGTCGGTGGCGCGCGCCGCCTTGCGGCCGCGCTCCAGCACCGCGTCCTGCGCCTCGTAGAGGGCCTCGCGGGTGCGTTTCAGGGAGGTGAGCGCGCGGTCGCGCAATTCGTTGGCCTTGTCACCGGTGCTGCTGGCGGCTTCGCGCAGCAGGCTCTCGGCATCGTTCAGGCTGGTCTTGACACTGTCGATCAGGCGTTCTTTCGCCGCGTCGTCGGTTTTCTTGGTGGCCATGTGTTGAGCTCCTGTTGTGTGTCGATGACAAAAACATCATACCAGCCGCGTCGCGCCCCGCAGGCGGCCGCGGCCCCGCGCTACTTGATCTGCGTGATCTCGACGGCGGATTTCACGCCGCCCTGATCGATGTCCTGCTTCATCACCAGGTTCACCGCTGGGCAATACCAGTCAGTGACCGTGGTGTTCATGCCGGGAATCGGAATCGTCAGCCCCTGGAACGAAGCCATGGTGGGATCGGAATTGCGGGTGTAGGTGATCGGGTGGCAGGACTGCTTGCCCAGCGCCGTGTCCACCGGCTTCTGCTGTCCCACCGTCTTCTGGCCGATGCGCACGGTCGTGCTGGGCTGGCCGCCCACCGGCGCGTCCTTGCCGATCTTCAGGCGGAAGGACGAGCCCGGCAGCTTCTGGCCGGCATTGAGCTTGCCGTCATAGGCGAACAGGCCCAGCATGCGCAGGTCGAACTGACCCTCGGAAGGCTGGGGCGCCTCGCCTGCGGATGCGTACTTCAGAAAGGTCGCCTGGCCGTTCTTGACCGTCATCAAATAGTCCAGCTTCGATTTGCCCGGCGGCAGGCCGGCGTAGCTGAAACGCGCCACGCCCTGCACCCGCGCGCGGCAATTGTCGCCATTGCTCTTGCTGACTTCGGCGAAGCTCAGGTCGGCGCCCAGCGCCAGGTTGCCCGTGCCGGTGAGCTGGACGGCGCCGCCGTCGTGCATGAATTGCGCGTCGCATACACCAGCCTGCGCCGTGCCGACCACGCCCGTCATCACCGTCAACAACATCAATTTTCGCAATGCCACGCGCTGCTCCCTGAATCCTGAAAACGCCTGCCGCGCAGGCGCGGCACCGGGCTTGATACTACACCGCTGGCAAAGCCGGGACGTATCGGAACGTGACCGGGCCGCCCCGCTGCCCGGGCCGGCCGCGAGGCCGCTCCGGCCCGGGCCCCGAGCGGGAATGGCAAGCCGCGCTAATAAATTCTGGATATATGGATTCAAAAAAACAAAAGTTGTGAGGATGAAACCCCATCCCTATGATCGGCTGACACTCTGCCGGGCATGCCCGAGGCCGATCCCTATATGAAGCTCTTCCCCCTGTTCGCCGATCTGAACGGCCGCCCCGCGCTGGTCGTGGGCGGCGGCGCCGTTGCCGAACGCAAGACGCTGGCGCTGCTCGAAGCGGGCGCCGCCGTGACCGTGGGCGCGCCCGGGCTGACGCCCGCCCTGGCCGCGCTGGCCGCCGACGGCCGCATCCATCACCATCCGGGCCGGTTCGACCCCGCCTGGCTGGACGCCGTCTGGCTGGTCGTGGCCGCCACCGACGACACCGGGGTCAACCGCGAGGTATCCGAGACCGCCGAGGCCCGCCGCCTGTTCTGCAATGTGGTGGACGATCCGGCGCTGTCCTCGTTCCAGGTGCCGTCCATCGTGGACCGCTCGCCGGTGATCGTGGCGATCTCGTCCTCGGGCGTGGCCCCGGTGCTGGCCCGCCGCCTGCGCGAACGCATCGAATCGCTGTTCGACCACACCCTGGGCCAGCTGGCCGGACTGGCCGAGCGCTACCGCCAGCGCATCCGCGCCGGCCATCCCGACCTGGGCGCCCGGCGCCGCTTCTACGACTGGCTGCTGGACGGCCCCGTGGCCGGGCTGCTGCGCCAGCAGCGGCCGGACCAGGCCGAGGCCGCGCTGGCCACCGCCCTGGACCAGCCCCTGCGCCCCGCCGAGGGCAGCGTGGTGCTGGTGGGCGCCGGACCGGGAGACCCCGGCCTCTTGACGCTCAAGGCGCTGCGGGCGCTGAACGAGGCCGACGTGATCATGTACGACCGCCTGGTCAGCGATGACATCATGGCCCTGGCGCGGCGCGACGCGACGCGCGTGTCGGTGGGCAAGCAGCCCGGCGAAGACCATCACGCCACCCAGGCCCGCATCCACGCGCTGCTGGTCGAGCACGCGCGCGCCGGACGCCGCGTGGTGCGGCTCAAGGGCGGCGACGCCTTCATCTTCGGACGCGGCGGCGAGGAACTCGAATACCTGCGTGAGCACGGCGTGCGCTATGAGGTGGTGCCCGGCATCACGGCCGCGCTGGCCTGCGCCGCCTACGCCGGCATTCCGCTGACGCACCGCGAGCACGCGCAATCGGTGCGGCTGGTGACGGCCCACTGCCGCGACGACGAAGACAACCTGGATTGGCCCGCGCTGGCCCGCGAAAAGCAGACGCTGGCGTTCTACATGGGCGTGGGCCAGCTGGACGCGCTCAGCCGCCGGCTGATTTCGCACGGCCGCGCGCCGGACACGCCGTTCGCGCTGATCGAGAACGGCAGCCGCCCGGAACAGCGCGTGCTGTCGGGCGCAGTGAAGGACCTGCCCGATCTGGCGCGGGCGCACGGCATCCGCTCGCCCGCCCTGCTCATCGTGGGCGAGGTGGCGGGACTGGCGTCCCGCCTGCAATGGTTCGGCAGCCATATCGATGGCGGCCAGGGCGACGGCCAGCCGCAGCGCCTGGCCGCCTGAGGCCGCCGCGCCGAAAAGGCTGCGCGGCGCTTAAGGCGACCTGATCCCGTCAGTCGGTCTTCTGGGTCGTGCCGAAGATCCGGTCGCCGGCGTCGCCCAGGCCCGGCACGATGTAGCCGTGCTCGTTCAGGTGATCGTCGATGGACGCCGTGTAGATATGCACGTCCGGATGCTTGGCCAGCACGGCGTCGATGCCCACCGGCGCGGCCACCAGCACCAGCGCGCGGATTTCCTTGCAGCCGGCCTTCTTCAGCAGGTCGATGGCGGCGACCATGGAGCCGCCGGTGGCCAGCATGGGATCGACGATCAGGGCCAGACGCTGGTCCAGCTCGCCGACCAGGCGTTCCAGGTAGGTATGGGCTTCGAGGGTTTCCTCGTTGCGGGCCACGCCCACCACGCTGACCTTGGCGCCGGGGATCAGGCTCAGCACGCCATCCAGCATGCCGATGCCGGCGCGCAGGATGGGCACCACGGTGACTTTCTTGCCGGCGATCTTCTCGACCTGGACCTGGCCGCACCAGCCTTCGACGGTGGCGGGCGCCAGCGGCAGATCCTTGGACGCCTCGTAGGTGAGCAAGGCGCCCACTTCCTGCGACAGTTCACGGAAGCTCTTGGTGCTGAGGTCGGCGCGGCGCATGATCCCGAGCTTGTGGCGGATCAGCGGGTGACGGATTTCGTGCACGGGCATGTGCGTAAATCTCCAGAATATTGAGAGTCGGGGGTGTTCGCCTCAGGCGCGGCGGCGGGCGGCGCGGCGCTTTCGCGCCGGCTCGCGGTCCGCCTTGGATACCGCGCCAGAGAATCGTAATCGGTTTGCGGGAATTTTTATCGCCGGACCGCCCAGGGTGAAAAAGACCGCCCTGGCGGAACCCGGCATGGACCATGCCCTATTGTTCGGCCAGCCAGGCGATGAGCGCGTCGTCGAAGGCGCGCACCGCGCCTGCCTGCTCGTGGTTGACCATGCTGACCAGCACGTAGCGCTTGCCGCTGGCGCCCAGCACATAGCCGGCGATGGAACGCACGTCGCGCAGCGAGCCGGTCTTCAGGTGAGCCATGCCCTGCGTGCCGTCGCCCTTGAGGCGGCGGCGCACGGTGCCGTCCACGCCGGCGATGGCCAGGGACGAAATGTATTCCGGCATGACCGGCGAATTCCAGGCCACGGTCAGCATGGACGCCAGGCTGTCGGCGGACACGCGCGCCTCGCGCGACAGGCCGGCGCCGTTGTCGATGACCAGTTCCGGCATGTCCAGGCCCTGGCGCGCCAGCAGGCTCTTGGCCACGGCTTCGCTGCTGGCCACGGTGGCCGGCTTGCGGCCCCGCTCGGCGCCCAGCGTCAGCAGCAGCGTGCGCGCCATGACGTTGTTGCTGCGCTTGTTGATCTGGCGGATGACCTCGGCCAGCGTGGGCGAGTCGTGCGAGGCCAGCACCACGGCGTCGCCCGGCACCATGCCGGTACGGACCTGGCCCTTGAAGGTGCCGCCCAGCTCGCGCCACAGCATGCGGAAGACCTCGGTGGCGTAGTCGGGCTGCGACAGCGCCAGCCGGTACAGGCTGAACTCGCCGCAGGAGCCCGCCACCTTGCCGCTGACGCGCAGGGTCACGCCCTGCTGGGTGATGAGCGGCTCGGTCGAGACCACGGGCGCGCCGGGGCAGCGCGCCTCTGTCCATTCCACCTTGCCCTCGATTTTCAGGCCGGGCAGCGGCGGATCGATCAGCGGCACCCACTTATGGGCCGCCGCATCCGGCAGGAACATCAGGCGCACGGCGCCGAATCCCACCATGAGCGCGTCCGGGCTGGCGTTGTAGGCGCGGTCGGGCGCGCCGTCGAAGGCGCCGGGATCGGTGCCCACCTGACCGAAGATGCTGCGGTCGATCACCAGATCGTTGATCTGCTTGACGCCGCGCAGGCGCAGCTCGCGCAACAGCACCCAGAGATCCTGCATCAGGAACTGCGGATCGCCACCGGCGCGCAGGTACAGCGGGCCGGACAGCGCGCCCTTGGCGTCGGGCCGGGCGCCCGGCTCGGTCATGAATTCGGTGCGCCAGACGTAATTGGGCCCCAGCTCGGACAGGGCCGCCCAGGTGGTCACCAGCTTCATGACCGAGGCGGGATTGCGCGGCTCCTTGGCGTTGAGCGCCACCAGGCGCGGGCCGCCCACCTCCTGCACCACCAGGGACAGGGCGCTGTCCGGCAGCTTGGTTTCCTTCCAGGCCTTGACCACGGCCGGCGGCAGGCCCGGCACCTGGGCGCAGGCCGCGCCGCCAGCCAGGGCCAGCAGTCCGCCCGCCAGCCACCGCCTGAACCGGCCCGTTCCCGCCACCGCCCTGTTGTATCCCGTCATGCCCCGACCACCTGAATGCTTATCCGGCAAAACCGAGAGCATACAAAACCTGGAGCGCTTGCGGGCGCAGGGCGGGGCATGCAAGCGCCCGGCCGGCCCTGGAATCGGCCCGCCGGCTGATCGCCGGCAGCCCTCCTTCCTCTACTGCACGCGCCACTTGCCGCCCGCAACCGTCGCCATGACCAGGGCGCGCTCGTCCAAGCCGTTGTGGTCAGCCGGGCTCATATTGACCACGCCGGTGGCCGTGGGCAGGTTTTTCACATTTTCCAGCGCGTCGCGCAGCGCCGCGCGGAATTCGGGCGTGCCCGGCCTGGCCGCCTTCAGCGCCACGGGCACGGCCTGTTGCAGCAACAGCCCCACGTCCCAGGTGTAGGCGGCGAACAGGGACACGCTGCCCGCGCCATGGACGGCCTCGTACTTGGCTGCGAAGGCCTGGGCGCTGGCCTTGACCGGGTGGCTGTCGGGCAGCAGGCCGGCCACCATCACCGGCCCCACCGGCACCCAGGCGCCCTCGCAGGCCGCGCCGCAGACGCGCAGGAAGTCGTTGTTGGCCACGCCGTGGTTGAAATAGATCTTGCCCGGGTAGCCGCGCTCGCGCAGCGCCCGGGCCGGCATCGCGGCCGGCGTGCCGGACGCCCCCACCACCACCGCGTCCGGCGCCGCCCCGACCAGCTTGAGGGTCTGCGCCACGGCCGAGGTGTCCGTGGGCGCGAAGCTCTCCTTGCCCACCAGCTCGATGCCGTGCTTCTTGGCCGCCTTCTCGACTTCCACCCAGAAAGTCTCGCCCAGCGCGTTGTTGAAGCCGATGAACGCCAGTTTCTTCACGCCCTGGGCGGCGGCATGGCGCGCGATGCCCTCGGCCATCAGCGAATCGGAATGCGGCGTCTTGAACACCCAGCGCCGCTTGTCGTCCATCGGCTCGATCAGGCGGGCCGAGGACGCCAGCGTGATCACCGGGGTGGCGCCCGCGGCCACCGTGTCCAGCATCGCCATCGTATTGGGCGTGGTGCTGGAACCGATGATCAGGTCGACCTTGTTCTCGGAGATCAGCTTGTGCGAATTGCTGACGGCGCGGGTCGGGTCCGAGGCGTCGTCCAGCACCACGTACTCGACCTTCGCCCCGCCGATCTCTGCGGGCAACAGGCTCACGGTGTTGCGTTCGGGAATGCCCAGCGAGGCCTGCGGCCCGGTGGCGGACAAGGTGGCGCCGATCTTCACTTGCGCCTGCGCGGGCGCGGCGCCCCCGGCAAGCAGGCCGGCCGTCAGCGCGAGCGTCAGGGCGGCGTTCAGGGTGCAACGTGGGCTCATACGCGATCTCCTTTGGGGTCGGGGGCTTTGTTTTCGGGATGTGCCGGCCCCCTGCGGCGGGTTAGGGTTCAGGCGGGCATGCCTCCGTGCGTCGAGAACGCGCCGTTGCAGAACACCAGCGCGCCGGCCTCGTCGTCGTACAGGTGCAGGCGCAGGACCTGGCCGATCAGGATGGCGTGGTCGCCGGCGTCCAGCACCTGGCGGGTGGCGCATTCGAAGCGCGCCACGCAGTCGTCGAACACCGGCAGGCCGTCATGGCCCGGATACCAGTCCAGCCCGGCGTAGCGGTCCTCGGCCGTCTGCGCGAACGCCCGCGCCAGATGGCGATGGCTGGCGCCCAGCACATGCACCGCGAAGGCCGGCCGGGCGATGAACTCGGCATGCAGCAGACTGGCGCGGCGCAGGCTCCACAACACCAGCGGCGGATCCAGCGAGACCGAGGCGAAGGAATTCACGGTCATGCCGATCGGCCCCTGCGCGCCCGCGGCAGTCACCACCGTGACGCCGGTGGCGTAGCGGCCCAGCGCCTGACGCATGCGGGCCGGGCTCAGATCCAGGCAGTCGCTCATCGGACGCTCCGTGGCTGACCGCCGGCTCAGGCGGGCTGGGCGGCGGCCGACGCCACGCCGGACAGCGGCATGGCCTCTTCCATCAGCCCGCGCATGGAATCGAGCACTAGGTCCTGGGACAGCAGGCCGAAGTTGTGCAGGCTCATGACGTGGTCCAGCCCCATGTCGGCCAGCCGCGCCAGCTTGTCGGCCACCGTGCGCGGCGAACCGAACAGCGACAGGCCGCTGGCGATGATATCGGCGTAGACCTGCTTGCGCGCGTACAGACGCGTGTCCACGTACAGGTCGAAAGCGCTGGCCGCGCGCTCGCGCGCCAGCGCGTCGGTCGGGGCGACATGGGTGTGCAGCGCCACCGCCGCCATGCCGGACGCGTCTTCGATGCCCGCCTCGGCCAGCCCGCGCCGGTAGTCCTGCATCATCAGGCCGATTTCCTCGAAGCTGTCCACCGCCGCGTAGGGCACGAACAGCATGCGGCGCCCCTGGCGGCCCACGTGATAGGCGGCCTCGCGGCGCAGGATGGCCACGTAGACCGGCACCGGCTGCTGCACCGGCTGCACATTGATCCGCACCTCGCGGATGGTGTTGTGACGGCTTTCGTGCGTGACACGCTCGCCGGCCAGCAGGCGCTCGACCAGCATCAGGTTCTCGTCGAAGCGCTCGCGCTTGATGGCGGGATCGACGTCGTAACCCTCGAATTCATGCTTCAGATAGCCCGAGCCCACGCCCAGCGACAGCCTTCCTTGCGAAAGCTGGTCCACCAGGGCATAGTTTTCCGCCACCGTCAGCGGGTTGTGGAAGGTCAGGATGGAGATCGCCGTGCCCAGGCGCAGCCGGCGCGTCTGCTGCGACAGCGCCGCCAGGAACACGGCCGGATTGGGCACGGCGCCATATTCATGGAAGTGGTGCTCGGCCACCCAGAACGTGTCGTAGCCCAGGCGCTCGGCCTGGCGCGCCTGGTCCAGCACCTGACCGTAGAGTTGCCCCAGGCTGCGCGGCGCCGAGGGGTAATGGTCCTGGACCGAGAAAATGGACATCTTCATGTTTGTCTCCGGATTGTCCGCCGTGACCGGCTGATGTATTTTTTAGTGATACGCGTATTCTAATAAGAGACATTCACATGTCAACAGACAGCAGCACCGGCATCCAGTCCGCGGAAATCGCGCTGGACGTCCTGACCCGCCTGGCCGAGCTGGGCGGCGCGCAATCCGTGTCCGAACTGGGCCGCAGCCTGGACATGCCGCGCGCCAAGGTCCATCGCTACCTGGTCTCGCTGGAACGGCGCGGCTATGTCGAGCAGGACCCCGCCAGCGCCCGCTACCGCCTGGGCCCGCAGGCGCTGCACACCGGGCTGGCCGCCCTGGCCGAGGTCGATTTCGTCAAGCTGGCGGCGGACGGCCTGGACGCGCTGAGCGGCGCCATCGGCCAGACCGTGTTCATATCCATCTGGGGCCAGCACGGCCCCACCATCGTGCAGTGGCGCGACGCGCGCCTGCCCGTGACCGTGAACGTGCGGGTCGGCTCGGTGCTGCCCCTGCTCAACAGCGCCACCGGCCGGGTCTATGCCGCCTGGCTGCCCGAGGACCTGGCCCTGCCCCGCGCCCTGGCCGAATGGGACGCGCAGCTGCGCCAGGGCGCCGACGCGTCCTGGCTGCTGGACGCGGCCAAGCCGCCGGCCGATCCCGCCGCGGCCCTGCGCGCGCACTGGCGCGCCACGCGCGAACGCGGCTACGCCACGGTCAGCGGCCATCTGCTGCACGGCATCGATTCGGTCAGCGTGCCGGTGCGGGACGCCCAGGGCGGCCTGGCGGGCGCGCTCACCAGCCTGGGGCTGCACGGCGGCTTCGACCTGTCGCCCGACGGCGCCCCGGTGCGCGGGCTGCTGGCCACCGCCGCCGACTGCTCGCGCCGGCTGGGCTGGCGGGCCTGAGGGACGGGCGTGATCAGCGCCTCCGACCGACACGCCTGACTGGCGGCCCGGCAGCGGACACCGCCCGCCGGCCGGCCTGCCTTTACAATAGCGAGTTGCCCCAGGCCTGCCCGGTACGACCCGGCCGGCCTTCCCGGCCGATTCCATGACGAACGGCCCCGCCGGCGGCCCGCGCCGCCCGGCCTCTCCTGCCAGATGCCCGCGTGACCCGATCTCTCACCGTTTCCGACTTCGACTACGAGCTGCCGCCCGAGCTCATCGCCCAGACGCCCGCCGCCGAACGCACCGGCAGCCGGCTGCTGCACCTGGATGGGGCCAGCCAGCTGCATGACCGGCGCTTCGCCGACCTGGCCGGCCTGCTGCGGCCCGGCGACCTGCTGGTCTTCAACGACACCCGCGTCATCAAGGCCCGGCTGAACGGCCACAAGACCACCGGCGGCAAGGTCGAGGTGCTGGTCGAGCGCATCACCGAGCCCGACCGCGCCCTGGCCCACGTGCGCGCCAGCAAGTCGCCCGGCCCCGGCATGGGGCTGCGCCTGGCCGACGCCTTCGACGCCGTGGTGCTGGGCCGCGAGGGCGAGCTGTTCGACATCCGCTTTTCCGGTCCGGTGCTGGACCTGCTGGACGCCCACGGCGCCACGCCGCTGCCGCCCTACATCACGCACGAGGCCGACGCCGGCGACGACGCCCGCTACCAGACCGTGTACGCGCGCGAACCCGGCGCCGTCGCGGCGCCCACCGCCGGCCTGCACTTCGATCAGGCCACGCTGGACCAGCTGGACGCCCTGGGCGTGGAGCGCGCCTTCGTCACGCTGCATGTGGGCGCGGGCACCTTCCAGCCGGTGCGGGTCGACAAGCTGGAAGACCACATCATGCACGCCGAATGGTTCACCGTGCCGCAGGCCACCGTCGACGCCATCGCCGCCGCCCGCGCGCGCGGCGGCCGCGTGATCGCTGTCGGCACCACCAGCGTGCGCGCCCTGGAATCGGCCGCCGCGCAGACCGCCGGATCAAACGCGCCGGGCATGCCGCTGGCCGCCGCCCAGGGCGACACACGCCTGTTCATCACGCCGGGCTACCAGTACCGCGTGGTCGACGCCCTGGTCACCAACTTCCACCTGCCCCAGTCGACCCTGCTGATGCTGGTGTCGGCGCTGGCCGGCGTCGAGCCGATCCGCCGCGCCTACGCCCACGCGGTGGCCCAGCGCTACCGCTTCTTCAGCTACGGCGACGCCATGTTCATCGAATCCCCCGCACAACAACCATGACCGGACTGAACTTCGAACTGCTCGCCACCGACGGCGGCGCCCGCCGCGGCCGCATCACGCTGAACCACGGCGTGGTCGAGACGCCCATCTTCATGCCCGTGGGCACCTACGGCAGCGTCAAGGCCATGCTGCCGCACGAGCTGAAGGAAATCGGCTCGCAGATCGTGCTGGGCAACACCTTCCACCTGTGGCTGCGCCCGGGCACGGAAATCATGGAAAAGCATGGCGGCCTGCACGGCTTCATGCAGTGGGACAAGCCCATCCTCACCGACTCGGGCGGCTTCCAGGTGTTCAGCCTGCAGGGCATGCGCAAGATCACCGAGGAAGGCGTCAAGTTCGCCTCGCCGATCGATGGCGCACGCCTGTTCCTGACGCCCGAGGAATCGATGCGCATCCAGCGCTCGCTGAATTCGGACATCGTAATGGTGTTCGACGAATGCACGCCCTACGAGATCGACGGCCGTCCGGCCACGGTCGAGGAAGCGGCCCGCTCGATGCGCATGTCGCTGCGCTGGGCGCGGCGCTCGCGCGACGAGTTCGACCGCCTGGGCAATCCCAACGCGCTGTTCGGCATCGTCCAGGGCGGCATGTACGAATCGCTGCGCGACGAATCGCTGGCCGGGCTGCAGGACATCGGCTTCCACGGCTACGCCATCGGCGGCCTGTCGGTGGGCGAGCCCAAGGAAGACATGATGCGCATCCTGGCGCACGTCACACCCAAGCTGCCGGCGCAGGCGCCGCGCTACCTGATGGGCGTGGGCACGCCGGAAGACCTGGTCGAGGGCGTGTCGCGGGGCGTGGACATGTTCGACTGCGTCATGCCGACCCGCAACGCGCGCAACGGCTGGCTGTTCACCCGTTTCGGCGACGTCAAGATCCGCAACGCCAAGTACCGCGACGACACCCGTCCGCTGGACCCCAGCTGCGCCTGCCACACCTGCTCGAATTTCTCGCGCGCCTACCTGCATCATCTGCAGCGCGCCAACGAGATCACTGGCGCGCGCCTGAATACGCTGCACAACCTGCACTTCTATTTGACTATCATGAAGGAAATGCGCGAGGCGATCGCCGAAGGCCGATTCGACGCCTGGCGCGCCCGGTTCGCCGCCGACCGCGCCCGCGGCGTGGACTAGCGCCCGCACGGGCCGCGGGCCGCCTCTCATGGAAAACCCGGAACCCCGCCCTGCCCGGCGGGCCGGGGCAGCCTCCGACACGGGAGCGCGCGCAGAACCTAGATACAATAGTCGGCTTGCCCTGTCCAAGGCTCGCGCGGGGACAGCGCATGCGGCGCAGCCTCGAAGCGCGCCGGCAACCAAGAACTCAACAAACCCTAAAGACCAAACACGCAGGAGAATTCCATGTCCGCTATCGATACCGCCAGCCTCGTCATGGCCCAGGCCGCAGCGCCCGAGGGCGGCGCGCTCATGGGCATGCTGCCCATCATTCTGATGTTCGTGATCCTCTATTTCCTGATGATCCGTCCCCAGATGAAGCGCCAGAAGGAGCACCGCAATCTGATCGCCGCCCTGGCCAAGGGCGACGAAGTCGTCACCGCCGGCGGCATGCTGGGCAAGGTCACCAAGGTCAACGACAGCTACGTCACCGTCGAAGTCTCGGAACTGGCCGAGAAGCCCGTCGAGATCATCATGCAGAAGTCCTCGGTCTCGGCCGTGCTGCCCAAGGGAACCATCAAGGCCCTGTAAGAGTCACATGGTGCTGCGCCGGGCCGGCAGGTCCGGCCGCCACGCCAGACTCCGCCCGGCGCCCGCGCCGGGCGGCCCCTTTCACCCTGACATGAAGTAGCCGGCAATGAACCGCTATCCCCTCTGGAAATACATAACGGTCCTGGTGGCGGTCGTCATAGGCCTGCTGTATACGCTTCCCAATTTCTACGGCGAATCGCCTGCCGTCCAGGTTTCCAGCGCCAAGGCCACCGTCAAGGTCGAGCCGGCCATGCTGAGCCGGGTCGAGCAGATCCTGACCGACGCCAAGATCCCCAACGAAGGGGTCTATTTCGAACAGAACGGCACGCTCGGCACCGTGCGCGCCCGCTTCACCTCGACCGACCTGCAGCTGCAGGCGCGCGACCTGATCGACAAATCCCTGAACACCGTCTCCGGCGACCCGCAGTACACCGTGGCGCTGAACCTGCTGCCCGCCTCGCCGCCCTGGATGCGCGCGCTGGGCTGGTTCGCCCCCAAGCCCATGTACCTGGGCCTGGACCTGCGCGGCGGCGTGCACTTCCTGCTGCAGGTGGACATGCAGGGCGCCCTGACCGCCCGCTATGACTCGCTGGCCGCCGACGTGCGCTCGGTGCTGCGCGACCAGAAGGTCAACGTGGCCGGCGTGGAACGCTCCGGCATGGCCGTGGCCGCCACCTTCAACGACACGCAGGACCGCGACCGCGCCATCTCGACGCTGCGTAGCCGCCTGCCCGACCTGGAATTCACCGAGCGCGAGGAAAACGGCAAGCAGCTGCTGATCGGCGCGCTGAACCCGGCCGCCGTCACCCGCGTGCAGGATTCCGCGCTCAAGCAGAACATCAACACCCTGCACAACCGCATCAACGAGCTGGGCGTGGCCGAACCGGTCATCCAGCAGCAGGGCAACGATCGCATCGTGGTGCAGCTGCCCGGCGTGCAGGACGTGGCCAAGGCCAAGGAACTGCTGGGCCGCACCGCCACCCTTGAAATCCGCATGGTCGACGATTCCCCCGCCGCGCAGGCCGCGCTGCTGGGCGGTTCCGTGCCGTTCGGCCTGGAACGCTACAACGACCGTGACGGCCGCGGCATCCTGGTCCGCCGCCAGGTCATCCTGACCGGCGAGAACCTGCAGGACGCCCAGCCCGGCCGCGACTCGCAGACCCAGCAGGCCGCCGTGCACCTGACGCTGGACGCCAAGGGCGCCCGCATCTTCCGCGACGTCACCCGCGACAACATCAACAAGCGCATGGCCATCCTGCTGTTCGAGAACGGCAAGGGCGAAGTGGTCACCGCGCCGGTCATCCGCGGCGAGATCGCCGGCGGCCAGGTGCAGATCTCGGGCAGCATGTCGTCCGAGGAAGCCGCCGACACCGCCCTGCTGCTGCGCGCAGGCGCGCTGGCCGCGCCGATGTCCATCATCGAGGAACGCACCATCGGCCCCAGCCTGGGCGCCGACAACATCGCCAAGGGCTTCTACTCGACGCTGTACGGCTTCCTGGCGATCGCCGCGTTCATCATCCTGTACTACCACCTGTTCGGCGTGTTCTCGACCATCGGCCTGACTTTCAACGTGCTGCTGCTGCTGGCCCTGCTGTCCATGCTGCAGGCCACGCTGACCCTGCCGGGCATCGCGGCCATCGCGCTGACGCTGGGCATGGCGATCGACTCGAACGTGCTGATCAACGAGCGCATCCGGGAAGAACTGCGCGCCGGCGCCAGTCCGCAACAGGCCATTCACCATGGCTTCGAGCGCGCCTGGGGCACCATCCTGGACTCCAACCTGACCACCCTGATCGTGGGCCTGGCGCTGCTGGCCTTCGGCTCGGGTCCGATCCGGGGCTTCGCCGTGGTGCACTGCCTGGGCATCCTGACCTCGATGTTCTCGTCGGTCGTGGGCGTGCGCGCGCTGGCCAACCTCTGGTACGGCCGCAAGAAGAAGCTCACCTCGATCTCCATCGGCGAGGTCTGGAAACCCAAGACGAACTGAACAGCGCGGGCGGCCCCGGCCGCCCGCCACAGATAGAGCCCAAGGCCAACCATGGAATTCTTCCGGATCCACCGCACCATCCCGTTCATGCGCCACGCACTGGTGCTGAACGTCATCAGCCTCGTCACCTTCCTGGCGGCTGTCTTCTTCATCGCCACCCGCGGCTTCCACCTGTCGATCGAATTCACCGGCGGCACGGTCATGGAAGTCAGCTACAACCAGACCGCGCAGCTGGAAAGCGTGCGCGGCGTAGTCTCCAAGCTGGGCTACAGCGACTTCCAGGTGCAGAACTTCGGCACCTCGCGCGACGTGATGATCCGCCTGCCCCTGCAGGAAGGCCAGACGTCCGCCACGCAGAGCGAAACCGTCATGTCCGCGCTCAAGGCGGCCGACGCCGGCGTCGAGCTGCGCCGGGTCGAGTTCGTCGGCCCGCAGGTCGGCCAGGAACTGCTGCACAACGGCCTCATGGCCCTGCTGGTCGTGGTGCTGGGCATCGTGATCTACCTGGGCTTCCGCTTCGAATGGAAGTTCGCCGTCGCCGGCGTGATCGCCAACCTGCACGACGTGGTGATCATCCTGGGCTTCTTCGCCTTCTTCCAGTGGGAATTCTCGCTCTCGGTGCTGGCCGGCGTGCTGGCGGTGCTGGGCTACTCGGTGAACGAATCCGTGGTCATCATGGACCGGATCCGCGAGAACTTCCGCAAGTACCGCAAGGCGGACGTGCAGGAAGTCATCAACAGCGCCATCACCCAGACCATCTCGCGGACCATCATCACCCACGGTTCCACGCAGATGATGGTGCTGGCCATGCTGTTCTTCGGCGGCCCCACCCTGCACTACTTCGCCATGGCCCTGACCATCGGCATCTGGTTCGGCATCTACTCGTCGGTGTTCGTCGCCGCCGCACTGGCCATGTGGATGGGCGTCAAGCGCGAAGACCTGGTCAAGCCGGTCAAGAAGGAAGGCGAGGAAGGCGAAGTCGCCTGATCGCGTCGTCCGTTCGCATAAGAACCCGCCCTCGTGGCGGGTTTTTTTTAGAGCTCCGCTACGTCACGCAGCCGGACACCGGTCAACTTCGCCGCAACCAGGGCATCGGACATCACCCGATCGCAGACAGGAGAAGCGCCCAAGCGCTCCTGGCGAAAGATGTGGGCATTTGCCACGGCGTCTGCCTTGAAGATCAGACTGGCTCCACCCACCACGCTGTACAGCTTGACGTCCTGGCCAGTCTGGTGATCGTGGTCAAGCTTGATCTTCACCCGCGATCGGGCTTCGTCCAGAGCATTCAGCGTGCGCAGCACATTGCAGAGGTAGTACTGCGGACCGGGGGAGCCGTCGGCAAGGGTGAAGTCGCATGAGACAAATGCGAATGCTTCGGGGTCTACACGCAGGAATACCTGTCTGAGTGCCTCGGAGACCACCCAGATGCCTGCCAGCGCTTCAAAGTCGCGCGGCAGTCCCCCTTTCTCCGGCACGTGCACCAGATGTGGCCGCTCGGGGTACTGGTCGGGTTCGCCAGTCGGTCGCTCGACAATATTCATGCCGGGGTGGATCAATGCGTCTTCGTTCGCGAACTCCAGCCCCGAAATCTCACCATTGCCCCTGAGGCCTGGATCAACGAGAAAGAACCTGCCCTTGCGGGACTCGGTCTCAACTGAAACGGGAATGCCGGTCTGCTCGTTCATGGATTTCCAAAATGGATACAGGGTAAAGAAGTTCCCGTGGGCGGGCATCTTCTATCGCCGGGATGCCGTGTGTTCAAGCAGGAATCGCTGCGCCAGCCCCTCCACCCAGTCTCGAAACGCGATGACCACCGGCGAATCCTTCTTGTACTCGGGATACACCACGCAATAGCGCTTGGCGTGCTTGACCGCGATATCGAAGGGGATGGCGAGATCGCCGCTCTTGAGCTCGCGATCAACATAGAAACGCGGCACCAGGCCCACGCCCAGCCCCGCGCAGGCCGCTTCGATGACCATCGAATACAGTTCGAAGCGCATGCCCCGCAGGGCGCGATCATCGCGCACGCCGGCGGTCTCGAACCAGCGCCGCCACACATCGTTCTTGCCGGCCTTATGCAACAGCGTGAAGCGCGCGAGATCGCCCGGTTCCCTCAACTGTTCCAGCGCGTGATGCCGCGGACTCAGCACCGGCACGACCTCCTCGTCGAAGAGTTCAAGCTTGACAACACCCGTCCAGGCGGGATGGTCGAAATGCAGCGCGGCATCGAAATGCGTGCCGCGAAAAAGAAAGGGCTCGGGCTTCTCGCTGAAATTGATGGTGATATCGGGATGCAGCGCACGAAATTCGTGCAGGCGCGGCAACAGCCAGCGGCTGGAAAAGGTCGGAATGACCGCCAGTTCCAGGATGCCGCCCACCCCGCGATTGGCCATCAATGTCTGGGTATGCAGCTCGATTTCCTCGAGATGCGGCGCGATGCGGTTGGCGTAATAGCGTCCGGCATCGTTCAACACGACCTGCCGCCCCACCCGGGTGAACAACCTGGCGTCCAGATAGGTTTCCAGGGCCGCGATCTGCCGGCTGACCGCGCTTTCCGACAGGCAAAGCTCGTCGGCCGCCCGGGCGAAATTCTCGTGCCGAGCGGCGGCTTCGAAGATGGACAGCGCCACGGTGCTGGGGATCTTGCGCCGCATGAGGGTTCTCCTCCCGAGCCTGATCGATGACGAAACCGCATCTATTGCTGATGAATCATCAGTTCCGCCCTTGTAATGACCTGATCATAATCGACGAACCAATTCGATAAACGCAATTGAAAAGGGCCAGGGCAATGGAGCACTTCAGACTTTTCATCAATAACGAATGGGTGGACGCGGCGGCAGGCGAGTCCTTCGAAACAGAGGACCCGTTCACCGGTAAACCCTGGGCGAGCGTACCGCGCGGCCGTGCCGCGGACGTGGATCGCGCTGTGGCCGCCGCCAAGGCGGCCTTCGAAGGCGGTCCCTGGGCACGGATGTCGGCCAGCGACCGGGGACGATTGATCTACAAACTGGGCGAGAGGGTCGAGCGCGACGCGCAGCGCCTGGCCGAAGTCGAGAGCCAAGACAACGGCAAGCTGATGAGCGAGGTGCTCGGCCAGGTGAAGTATTGCGCCAAGTACTTCTACTACTACGGCGGCCTGGCGGACAAGATTCAGGGACATGTCGTGCCGATGGACAAGCCCGGCGTGTTCAATACCGTGCGCTACGAGCCCATCGGCGTGGTCGCCAGCATCACGCCCTGGAATTCGTCGCTACTGCTGACGGCCTGGAAACTGGGGCCGGCGCTATGCGCGGGCAACACCATCGTCTGCAAGCCTTCGGAATTCACGCCGACATCCCTCCTGATACTGGCGGAAATGGCCGCCGAGGTCGGTTTTCCTCCGGGCGTGATCAATGTGCTGACCGGATACGGGGCCGAAGTCGGCGAGCCGCTGATCCGCCACCCGGACGTGGGCCGGGTGGCTTTCACCGGCGGCGACGCGGCGGGCCGGCGGGTCTATGCGGCGGCGGCCGAAGGCCTGAAACGGGTTTCGCTGGAACTCGGCGGAAAATCACCCAATATTGTCTTCGACGATGCCGATTTCGAACGCGCCGCGAATGGGGTCATCACCGGTATTTTTTCGGCGGGAGGCCAAACCTGCATGGCAGGCTCGCGACTGTTGCTGCAGGAATCGATCCATGACGAATTCCTCGCGCGGATCGAGCAGATCACCCGCTCGGCCAGGATCGGCGATCCCCGGAAAGCCGATACGCAGATCGGCCCGGTAGCCACTCGCCCGCAGTATGAAAAAGTGCTTCAGTACATCGATATCGCCAGGCAGGAAGGCGCGCGCTGCGTCACCGGGGGCCGCGCATTGTCCGGCGCGGACTATGGCGCCGGACAATTCGTCGAGCCCACCATCTTCGCGGATGTGACGAACGATATGCGTATCGCGCAGGAGGAGGTGTTTGGCCCTGTGCTGGCCGTTCTGAAATTCAAGGACGAAGAGGATGCCATCCGCATCGGCAACGACATCCGCTTCGGCCTGGCCGCCGGGGTCTGGACCAAAAGCCTGCATCGCGCCACGTTGATGTCGGAAAAGTTGCGGGCGGGCACGGTGTGGGTCAACAACTACCGGTCCACCAGTTACATGACGCCTTTTGGCGGATTCAAGGACAGTGGCCTGGGACGGGAAGGCGGCTTCGAATCGGTAAAGGAATACATGGAGGTCAAGAGCGTGTGGATGTCCTCCGATCTGGACATGCCGAATCCCTTCGTGCGCAGATACTGATCGCCGCGCGGCCAGGAGTGGACATGAGCGAGACAAACAACATGAACAACACCCGCGAATACGACGTGGTGGTGGTGGGTTGCGGCATCGCCGGGTTGAGCGCCGCGGTTGCAGCGATCCAGGCTGGCGCGCGCGTCGCCGTCCTGGAACGCGCCCCGAGGGAAGACCGGGGCGGCAATACGCGCTGGACCGAAGCCATGATGCGCATGAAGAGCGAAGCCGAGGTCGCCGACGATTTCGAATCGCACTTCGCCGAGAACGCGGGCCATTATCTGGATCCCGAGCTTGTATCCGAGGCCGCCGGCGCCTATGAGAACTGGTCATCCATCGTCAAGGTACTGGGTTTCGCCGACCCCGAACTGATCTCGACCTTCGCCGACAACGCCGGCAAGGCCATCGCCTGGCTCAAGACGTTCGGCGTGCGCTTCGATTTCCTGCCAGGCTATTTCATCACGACCTGCACCAGCCGCATGGGCCCGGTGGGCGGCGGGCTTGCGCTGATCGAGGCGCTGGCCGCCTGGGCGGAAAAGAACGGGGCGGACTTCCACTACCGCTGCACGGCGCGCGAGTTCCTGCGCGACGAGGATGGCGCCATTGCCGGCGTGCAGGCGACCGGCCCGGATGCGCGCCGCCTCGCACTGCGCGCTCCGGCCACCGTGCTGGCCTGCGGCGGCTTCGAAGGCAATCCCGAAATGCTGACGCAATATCTCGGACCACGCGCGCGCTACCTGCGCCCTGTCGCACGCGGCGGCTACTACAACAAAGGCGAGGGCCTGCGCATGGCCCTGGCTGCGGGCGCCGCGCCTTCCGGGGACTTCGGCCAGTTCCATGCCGAACCGCTCGATCCGCGTTCGGGCGCGCCCGAACCCATCGTCCTGGTCTTCAATTACGGCGTGCTGGTCAACCAGCGAGGCGAACGCTTCATCGACGAAGCGCCGGCAACGGTGGACGCCACCTACGAGTCCATCACGCGCGTGATCCACGATCAGCCTGACGGCATCGCCTGGGCCGTGTTCGACGCCCGCATCGACGATGTTCCCAACTGGCGCAGCAGCGTGCGCTCGGACCAGCCGCCGATCCGCGCCAACAGCGTGACCGAACTGGCTGCGGCCCTGCGGATAGACGCCGCCCGGCTGCGAGCGACCCTGGACGCCTATAACGGCGCCTGTGGCGCCGGCGAGTTCGATCCATTGAAAACCGACGGCCTGGCGACGCGGGACGGCTACCTGCCGCGCAAATCAAACTGGGCGCGCCCCATCGACCACGCACCCTACATGGCCTACCCGATCATCTGCGGCAACTGTTTCACCTTCGGCGGCCTGAAGGTGAATACCCGCGCCCAGGTGCTCAATACCGATGGCGACCCCATCCCCGGCCTGTATGCCGCCGGCGAGACGGTAGGCCTGTACTACGGAACCTACACCGGCGCCACATCCGTGCTGCGCGGCGCCGTCTTCGGACGCCTGTCGGGCACGGAGGCCGCGGGGCTCGCCCGGCAGCGCTGAGGATACGCGCCCGGCGCCATGCCATGCGCGAAAAGCCGCGGGCGTTCCCTGACGGAACGGCCAGACGAAGCAGCAACCAGGAAGACTCAGTCATCCACAAGGAGACAATCATGCCAGGCCACTCTCTGCTCCGTCTGCTGACGACATCAGCGCTCGCCCTCTCGCCCCTGGCCGGCCACGCGGCCGATACGCCCGGGATCACCCAGGACACCATACGCATCGGCATGTTCGGCCCCCTGACCGGACCCACCGCCGTGGGATCGCTGCCGCTGCTGGGTGCAACGGCGATCTACCAACATGTCAACGACAGCGGTGGCATCAACGGCCGCAAGATCGTGGTGACCGTCGAGGACGATGCCTGCGATCCCACCAAGACCATCGCGGCCACGAAGAAGCTGATCGCGCAGGACAAGGTCTTCATGATCCATGGAGGCTGGTGCAGCGGCACCGTCATGGCGATCAAGCCGGAATTGAAGAACAACCCGGGGGTTCCCTTCATGGTGCTGGGCGCAGCCAGCACGGCCATCTCGTCGCCGTTCCAGGCCAATATTTTCCATCCGATCGCAACCACGGCCACGGTGGCCAGCGCCATGGTGGATTTCGCGCTGAGCAAGCCGGACGCCCGGCGCGTGGCCATCATCAGCCACTCGGATGAATGGGGGAAATCCCATATCGAGCCCGCCATCGCGGCCTTGAAAGCCAAGGGCCTGACGCCTGTCGAGACGGTGTACCTGGAACGCGGCGGCACCGACGCCACGTCGCAGCTGTTGCGCCTGCGAGCCGCCAGGCCGGACGCCGTGCTGGCCATCCTGTATCCGCCCGAGCTGACGATCTACCTGCGCGACGCCCACAAATACGGCATCAAGGCGCCGACCATCGCGACGCAGGGCGTGTCGCTGGAAGACATGGTCAAGCGGGTCGGCAATCCGGCGGCGACGCGCGAGCTGTATGTGTTCTATCCGCTTTCGGCGACGCTGGACGCGCCGGCGTTCAAGAAGTGGGAGGATATCTATACGGCCGCTCACCCGAAGGATCCGGTGGAGACCTTGAGCTTCATGGGCATGACGGGCGCGCTGGCGATCGTGCAGGCGCTGAAGAACGCCGGTCCCGACCTGAGGCGCGAGACATTCATGGCCGAACTGGACAAGCTGCGGGACTTCGATCCCGGCATCCAGTCCGGACCGTTGACATTCACGCCGCAAGACCATGCCGGCATCAAGCAGGGCAAGATGATCTACATGAAGGATGGCAAGCCCGCGATCATCTCAGCCTATCCATCGGCGCGTTGAACGCAAGCGGACGGTTGACCATCATGCTCGCACAACTGATCGTCAGCGGCATCGCGGTGGGTTGCGTCTACGCGCTGATCGCCCTGGGAATGACCATTCTTTTCCGCTCCACCACCATCGTCAACTTCTGCCACGGCGAATTCTTCATGCTGGGAGCCTTCGCGGTGCTGGTCCCCTTGCAAACCCTGGGCTGGAGCTATGGCTGGAGCCTGCTGTTCTCCTTGTGCCTGCTGTTCGCGGCGGGCATGGCCGTGGAAAGAGGCCTGATGCGGCCGCTGCGACACGCGCCGCATATCAGCCTGGCCATGATGACGGTGGCCTTGTCCTACCTGTTCAAGGGCATCGCGCGATTCTTCTACGGCCGGGAAGTCGTCGCGCTGCCCCCGCTGATGGCCGGCGACCCGATGTTCTTCGGCGATGTCGTGTTGACGCCGCAAGACATGCTGATCATGGGCGTCGTGCTGGTCATTGTGGCGGCAGCCTTCGCCTTTTTCCAGAAAACCGAACTCGGCAAGGTGGTGGAAGCCGCGTCCGAGACGCCGCGCGGCGCGTCCCTGTCCGGGATCAACGTGCCCTTGCTGCGCAACCTGATGTGGGGCGCGGGCGCCACGATGGGCGCGCTGGCGGGCATACTCATCGCCCCCAATACGCTGGTCTATCCGGACATGGGCGGACATATGCTGGTGCGGGGTTTCGCGGCCATGACGCTGGGGGGATTCGGCTCGCTGCCCGGCGCGGTCCTGGGCGGGATCACCCTGGGCGTGATGGAAAACCTGGCGGGCGGCTATCTGTCCAGCGCACTGGTCGAGATCGCCGCCTACCTGGTCATCATCACTGTCCTGCTGATCCGTCCGCAGGGGCTGCTGGGAAACTGGAGGCGCGACCGTGGCTGAGCGATACCGGAAATACGCGCTGCACTGGCTGGCCGCGTCCTTGCTGCTGGCCCTGCCGCTGGCAATGAACAACTATGTACAGTTCGTGGTCAACACCATGCTGGTGTACAGCCTGGCGGCCGTTGGCTTCAATGTGGTGATCGGCTACCTGGGCCAGCTGGCCTTCGCCAATGCCGCCTTCTTCGGCATCGGCGCCTACACCGCGGGCCTCTTGATGACGCACCTGCAGCTGCCGTACCCGCTGGCCCTGGCCGCCTGCGCCGCCATGGGCGGGCTGGCGGGCGCCTTGGTGGGCCTGCCAGCCCTGCGGGTGCGCGGATACTATCTGGCGATCATCACGCTGGCCTTTGGCGAATTGATGCGCTGGATCTACGTACATGCCGACGGCATTACCCATGGCGCCAGCGGTTTCAACGTGCCCCGGGTCTCGCTGTTCGGCCACGACCTGGACGAGACCGGAAAATACTACGTCTTCCTGCTCGTCGTGGCACTGGGCCTGGGCGCGACCCGTCGTCTGATGCAGTCTCGCATTGGCCGCGCTTTTGTCGCCGTGCGCAACAACGAGGCGGCGGCCGCGTCCGCCGGCGTGGCGGTCGTGCGCGCCAAGGTCTTGGCCTTCGCCTGGAGCGGCCTGATCGTCGGCCTGGCGGGCGGACTGTATGCCCTGCTCAACGGCAGGGTCTCGCCCGATACCTTCGGCCTGTCGCAGATGTTGATGCATTTCGCCATCGTCATGATCGGCGGGCTGGGCAGCCTGACCGGCTCGGTCATCGGCGCCGTTCTGCTGACCGGCGCGCCGGAGCTGCTGCGCAATTTCCCCGGGCTGGAGGAAATCGTGTTCAGTCTCTTGCTCATGGCCGTGCTGTTCATCATGCCGCGCGGCATCGGCGGGCTGATCGCCGACCGCGTTCCGGGCGCGCGCGAGCGCCTGTATCGGGAGTAGCGCCATGCTGCATGTCGAGAACATGACCGTCCGCTTCGGCGGCCTGACCGCGGTCAGCGATCTGTCGTTCCAGGTGCGGCAGGGCGAGATCTTCACCATGATGGGACCCAACGGCGCGGGCAAGACGACGGCATTCAACGCCATCACCGGCTTTGTGCGGCCGAGCGACGGAAAGGTCTCGTACAAGGGCCAGTCCCTGCTGAACCGCTCGCCCGATGAGATCGCCGGCCAGGGCATCCGGCGCACGTTCCAGAACAACGGCATTCTGCGCGAAATGACGGTGCTGGAAAATGTGCTGGCCGGCCTGGAGCTCGCCATTCCGCATGCTTTCTGGCGCACGGTCCTGGGCGCGCCATCGGCTCGGCGCGCGGAACGCGAGGCGGTGGCGCGGTCGCGGGCCATCCTGGCGCGACTGGGCATCGCGGAAATGGCCGACCGCAACGCCGGCGACCTGTCATTCGGACAGCAGCGCCTGGTGGAGATCGCCCGCGCCCTGGTGGCCGACGCGCAGCTCATCATGCTGGACGAGCCCGCGGTCGGCCTGTCGCCCGGCGACCGCCAGCAGCTCGGCCTCGTCCTGCGCGACGTGGCGGCGAACGGTATCGCCATCGTGCTGGTGGAACATGTCCAGGACCTGGTCATGGCGGTATCCGATCGGATCCTGGTCCTGAACTACGGCAAATGCCTGGCCGAAGGCAAGCCCGACGCCGTGCGCAAGGACAAAGCGGTGCTGGAGGCCTATCTTGGTCAAGAGTGACATCCTGCTTGAAGTCAGCGGCCTGCGCGTGCGGCACGGCCGGGTTCCCGCGTTGTCGGACATCGATATCGAATTGCGCAAGGGCGAAGCGGTGGGCCTGCTGGGCGCCAATGGCGCAGGCAAGACGACACTGCTCAATGCCCTGTCGGGCTTCCTGCCGCACGAGAGCGGCAAGGTGATCCTGTTCGGCGAAACGCTGCGGCCGGGCGCGCCGCACCGGGTCGCCCGCGCCGGCCTGCTGCAGATTTCGCAGGACCGCGACCTGTTCCCGGACCTGAGCGTGCGAGACAACCTGCGCCTGGGATGCCTGGCGCGCGCGAAGGCGCGCTACGCGCGCAACCTGGACCGGGTCTTCGGTTATTTCCCCCGCCTGAAAGAACGCATCGATCAGCGCGCCTGCACCATGTCCGGCGGCGAACAGCAGATGCTGGCCATCGGCCGCGCGCTGATGGCGGAACCGCGCGTGATCCTGCTGGACGAGCCCTCGGCCGGCCTGTCTCCGCTGTTCGTGCAGGAGATCGGCGCCATGATGCAAGCCTTGAAGCGCGAGGGCGAAGTGGCGCTGGTCCTGGTCGAGCAGAATCTGCGCCTGGCGGCCAGGGTGGTGGACCGCTACTACATGCTGCGCGCCGGACAGGTGGTTGCGCAAGGCGTCGCCGCCGGCTTGGCGCGCGACCAGGAGCATCTGGCGCGGGAGTATTACCTCTAGCGTCGCAGCCTGCTGGGCGCGATACCGCCCACGGGCTGGCCAACACGGCCTGCCCGCCATGCCCGCTCGCGGGTCCACGGCATGGCCGCTCCCCATGGCGTGGACTGTTTCATCCCTTCGGCTTGTACGGATAGCCCGGCCTCTCGCCCAGGAAATACCTTGTGATATCGGAATCATGCTACTTGATTTCTATATCTGAACAGGTATATTGATGGAAATTGACCTACCCAAACCGCTGTACTGGACAGGAAGCGCCAAGAAGGATTTCAAGGCATTCCCGCTTGCCGTCCAAAGGAACATGGGCATGTGGCTCTACGTCGTGCAGCTGGGCCGCATGCCCTACGCCGCCAACCCGTGGAAAGGGTTGGGGCCGGGCGTCCACGAACTGGTGGACGACCACCTCGGCAACACGTATCGCGCGGTCTACGTGGTGCGCCTGGGCGATGCCGTGCATGTGCTGCACGCGTTCCAGAAGAAGTCCAAGACGGGTATTGCCACGCCCAAGCCTGAAATCTCGCTGATCGAAAGGCGCCTGAAGCAGGTCCTGGCCTCGTATACATCCAACCGGAGCAAACCATGACATCCCACACCGGCACCGCCAACGTCCTGTACGACCTGGGATTCGAAGACGCGGCCGACCTCACCGCCAAGGTCCAGCTGGCGGTCAAGATCAACGACCTGATAGACCGGCGCGGCCTGACCCAGGTGGAAACGTCCGCCTTGACCGGCATGTCCCAGCCCAAGGTCTCGCAGATCCGCCGCTACAAGCTGCTGAACATCTCGCTGGAACGGCTCATGCTGGCCCTGGTTTCCCTGGACCAGCGCGTGGAGATCCGGGTCCGCCGCGCGCGCCGCTCCGACCCTGCCGGAATCAGCGTCGTCGCCTGACGGGCGCGTGCGCCGCCACTGTACCGCCGCGCGCCGCTCCGCTGTACCGGGCCGAACCCCGCCGGCATTCGCTACCATAGCCCCCATGAAACTCGTCATCGATCACATCGTCGTCGCCGCCCCGGACCTGGACAGCGGCGCCCGCCATGTCGCCAGCCTGCTGGGCGTGGAGCCCGCGCGCGGCGGCGCGCATCCCCGCATGGGCACGCACAACCGCGTGCTGGGCATGGCGGGCGGCATGTACCTGGACGTCATCGCCATCGATCCCGACGCCGCCGCGCCGGAACGGCCGCGCTGGTTCGGCCTGGACGAGCCGGCCATGCGCGAACGGCTGCGCGGCGGCCCGTTCCTGGCGCACTGGGCGGCGCGCGTCGCGCTGCCGGACGACCTGAGTGCGTGGCAGGCGCGTCACCCCGAGCGCATCGCGCCCGCCATTCCCATGACCCGCGGCGAACTGCGCTGGCGCCTCACCGTGCCGGACGACGGCAGCCTGCCGGCCTGGCGCGAGGCGGGCCAGAGCGCCGGCGACGGCCTGCTGCCGACACTGATCCAATGGGACGTGCCGGCCCATCCCGGCATCAGCCTGCCGGACAGCGGCCTGACGCTGCTGCGCCTGAGCGGCAGCCATCCGCGCGCGGCGCTACTGCGCCAAGGGCTGGACTGGCTGGGCGCGGACGGCCTGATCGACATCGAACAGGCCGACGGCCCGCCGCGCCTGAGCGCGAGCGTCGCCACCGCCAGCGGCGCAAGAACGCTGGCCTGAGCCGGCCCGCGCGCGGCCCTTCACGGCTGCCCGCCGGCCGGCCCGAACCCATCACACACCGAGGAGACCCCATGACACATACCCGCAAGCGGTTCGACGAAGACCCCTATCTGGCCCGCTGCGAAGCCACCGTGATCGCCGTCCATCCGGAAGGCATCGAGCTGGACGAGACGGTCTGCTATGCGCGCAGCGGCGGACAGGCCGGCGACACCGGCCTGGTGACGCTATCTGACGGCCGCAAGCTGGCCTTGACGGACACCATCTACGCCGACGACCGCCGGCGCATCCTGCACGTACTGGAAGAAGGCGCCACGCCACGGGTCGGCGATCGCATCGCCGTGGAACTGGACTGGCCGCGCCGGCATCGCCTGATGCGCCTGCACACCTGTCTGCACCTGCTGGGCGCGCTGGTGCCGGCGCCCGTGACCGGCTGCAGCATTTCCCCCGATTCGGCGCGCATCGACTTCGACCTGCCCGAATCCACGCTCGACAAGGACGATCTGACCGCCCGCCTGAATGCGCTGATCGAGGCCGGCACGCCCGTCACCGTCAACAGCATCTCGCCCGAGGAGCTGGCGGCGCAGCCCGACCTGGTGCGCACCATCGGCGCGGCGCCGCCGGCCGCCGAGCGGATCCGCATCATCGAGATCCCGGGCGTGGACCGCCAGCCCTGTGGCGGCACCCATGTCGCCAACACCAGCGAGATCGGCCCGGTGGCGGTGGTCAAGATCGAAAAGAAGAGCCGCAGCAACCGGCGCGTGGCGATCCAGTTCCGCTGACGCGCCCGCGCGTGGCGGCTGCGCTCATCCAGCGCGCGGCCGCGCGCTGGCCCTGACGTCTCAGCCGCGCCGCCACCACCGCCACGGCATGCGCAGCGGCCACTGGTACTTGCTGCCCAGCACGCGCGGCGCCAACCCGTGCGCCACGGCGAAGGCGATGCCGGCGGCGGTCATCACGTCGGACAGGTAGTGGTCCAGGTTGACCAGGCGGCTGACGGCGACCAGCGCGGCCAGCGACAGGAAGGCCCAGCGCCAGCGCGGCGCCAGGATGCCCAGCACCACGGCCACGGAAAACGCCGCGTAGGTGTGGCTGGACGGAAAGGAATTGAACAGCTGCGCGCGCGAGAAGGTCTCGCCCATGCCGTAGATGCCCTGCTCGAAATACAGCTCGGGCCGGGCGCGCGCCACCCCGCGCTTCAACACCAGCACAACCAGGCCGCCCACGGCCATGGTGGACAGCAGCAGCAGGCTGCCGCGCGTCATGCTCTCGTAGCGCATGCGCAGCGGATGGGGCCAGCCGCGAGCGGCGCCCAGCAGACCGACGATATAGAACGCCAGGCCGACGACGATGTACTTGCCGCTGTCGCCCAGGTAGCCGATCCAGGCGAACGAGGTGTCAACATCCGCGCTCACATGCCCGCGCAACCAGACGGCCAGCGGCAGATCGAGCCACAACGCGCTGACGCCCGCCAGCAGGGCCAGGACCGCCCCCGCCGCCAGCCAGCGGAGCGACGAAAACGGGCTGCGCATCGAGTCGTATGCCGATCCCCGCCCGGTGGCGGCGGGAACGGCGGCGGGCGTCGGTAGCGGATTGGAAGTCATGCGCGCCCTGCTGAAACGAGAAACATTATTGGGATGGCCGTTTTTGGAGAGCGACTATCGTAACGGCGGCGGGCGGCGACTCCAAGAAGCAATTGGGCGCAAGAGGTAAAATTCCCGGTTTCTCCCACAGCAGCCCCCGGGATCTACACCCGTCACGGCGACCATCATGCAAGAAACCACCCTCAAGCGCGCGGACGCCGCGCACGACGGCGCCAATGCCGCCCTCCCGCCCGCCCCCGCTGCCGGCACTCCCCGCAAGCTCTATATCCGCACCTTCGGCTGCCAGATGAACGAGTACGACTCGGACAAGATGGCCGATGTGCTGCGCGGCGACCAGGAACTGGAACTGACTGAGAACCCGGAAGAAGCCGACGTCATCCTGTTCAACACCTGTTCGGTGCGCGAGAAGGCCCAGGAAAAGGTCTTTTCCGACCTGGGCCGGGTGCAGCACCTGAAGAAGCTCAACCCCAATCTGGTGATCGGCGTGGGCGGCTGCGTGGCCAGCCAGGAAGGCGAGGCCATCGTCAAGCGCGCGCCCTATGTCGACGTGGTGTTCGGCCCGCAGACGCTGCACCGCCTGCCCGACCTGATCGAGCGCCGCCGCGCCGAGGGCCGCTCGCAGGTGGACATCAGCTTCCCCGAAATCGAGAAATTCGACGCCATGCCGCCGCCGCGCGTGGACGGCGCCACCGCCTTTGTCTCCATCATGGAAGGCTGTAGCAAGTATTGCAGCTTCTGCGTGGTGCCCTACACGCGCGGCGAGGAAGTCTCGCGCCCGTTCGACGACGTGCTGATGGAAGTGGCCGACCTGGCCGACCAGGGCGTCAAGGAAGTGACGCTGCTGGGCCAGAACGTCAACGCCTACCGGGGCGCCATGGGCGACAGCGGCGAGATCGCCGACTTCGCCATGTTGCTGGAGTACGTGCACGAGATTCCCGGCATCGAGCGCATCCGCTACACCACCTCGCACCCCAAGGAAATGACCCAGCGCATGATGGACGCCTACGCGCGCCTGCCCAAGCTGGTGTCCTTCCTGCACCTGCCGGTGCAGGCCGGCAGCGACCGCGTGCTGGCCGCCATGAAGCGCGGCTACACCACGCTGGAGTTCAAGTCCGTGGTGCGCCGCCTGCGCGCCGCCCGGCCGAACCTGACGCTGTCGTCCGACTTCATCGTCGGCTTCCCCGGCGAGACCGAGGAAGACTTCGAAAAGACCATGAAGCTGATCGAGGACGTGGGCTTCGACACGTCCTTCTCCTTCGTCTACTCGCGCCGTCCCGGCACGCCGGCGGCCGACCTGAGCGACGACACGCCGCAGGACGTCAAGCTGCGCCGGCTGCAGCGCCTGCAGGCGCTGATCAACGAGCAGGCCGCCGCCATCGCCCGCGGCATGATCGGCACGCGCCAGCGCCTGCTGGTGGAAGGCCCGTCGCGGCGCGATCCCAACGAGCTCATGGGCCGCACCGAGAACAACCGCATCGTCAACTTCGCCGCACCCGCGCGGCTCATCGGCCAGATGGTCGACGTCATCATCACCGACGCGCACACCAATTCGCTGCGCGCCCGGGTCGCCGACGTGGACCGCGACGCCCAAGGGACCGAATGACCCAAGCCCGCTCACGCGCCCGGCGCAGCATGCCCACCGTCGTCAACCTGGACGGCGACAACACCCACCTGGCCAATCTCTGCGGCCCCCTGGACGAAAACCTGCGGCAGCTGGCCGACGGCATGAGCGTCAAGCTCTCGCGCCGCGGCAGCCGCGTCACCATCGAGGGCGAAACCGCCGAGCTGGCCGGCCGCGTCCTGCGCCGCTTCCACGAACAGGCCGTGCACCGCGCCCTGACGGTGGACGACATCCAGCTGGGCCTGGTGGAAATCGGCGTCGGCCGCCAGGACGAGAAACTGCGCGAGGAACCGGCGCAGGACGCCACCGAGCTGCCGTCGCTGGACGACGAGAGCGACGGCATCGCGCTGCGCACCCGCCGCAGCGACCTGCGCCCGCGCACCGCGCGCCAACGCGACTACCTGAACAACATCCTCAAGCACGACATCACCTTCGGCGTGGGTCCGGCCGGCACCGGCAAGACCTGGCTGGCGGTGGCCTGCGCCATCGACGCCATGGAGCGCGACACGGTGCAGCGGCTGGTGCTGACGCGCCCCGCGGTCGAGGCCGGCGAGCGCCTGGGCTTCCTGCCCGGCGACCTGGCCCAGAAGGTGGATCCATACCTGCGCCCGCTGTACGACGCGCTCTACGACCTGATGGGCTTCGACAAGGTGCAGCGCCTGTTCGAGAAGCAGACCATCGAGATCGCGCCCCTGGCCTACATGCGCGGCCGCACGCTGAACCACGCCTTCATCATCCTGGACGAGGCCCAGAACACCACGCCCGAACAGATGAAGATGTTCCTGACCCGCATCGGCTTCGGCAGCAAGGCGGTCATCACCGGCGATCCGTCGCAGGTGGACCTGCCGCGCGGCCAGGACAGCGGCCTGGCCCACGCGGTCAAGGTGCTGCACGACGTGCAGGGCATCGCCACCACCCGCTTCACCAGCCGCGACGTCGTGCGCCACCCGCTGGTGGCCCGCATCGTGGACGCCTACGACCGTGCCGCAGAACATGACGCCTGACCTGTCCCTTTCCGTCCAGTACGCGGCCGACGAGCCGCGCCTGCCGCGCTGGCGCCTGCGCCGCTGGGCCGAGCGCGCGCTGGCGGCGGCGGCCGAAGACGGCCTGGTCGACTTCAGCGCCGCCGAACTGAGCCTGCGCCTGGTCGGCGCGGCCGAGGGCAAGCGCCTGAACCGCGATTTCCGCGGCCGCGACTACGCCACCAACGTGCTGACCTTCGAATACGGGGTCGACCCGCTGGGCGTGGCCCGGGGCGATATCGTGATCTGCGTGCCGGTGCTGGCGCGCGAGGCGCGCGAGCAGCGCAAGGACTTCCTGCACCACGCCGCCCACCTGACCCTGCACGGCGTACTGCACGCGCTCGGCTACGACCACGTCAAGGCCCGCGACGCCAAGCGCATGGAAGCGCTGGAAACCGCCACGCTGGCGGGCATGGGCATCATGGATCCCTATCAGGCGGACTGACGCCCGCCCCGCCCGCCGCCCGCGCCGGATCATCCTGGCCGGGCGTCTACGGGTCAACCCTGAAATATCGCTGCAAATAACCGCTGGCACGGCGCAGATGGCGTGGATTCGCCCCATTTTGGGCCACGCGGTTACAAGTTGGCATCGACTTTCGGTTATGCTGACCCTTCCCTAACTTGTCCATCCCGGACGATGTCTGACCCTTATCCTGCTCCCGACGCGACGCCTGCTCGCACCGCAAAACCCGCAACCAAATCCCTGATGGACCGCCTGCTTTCCCTCGTGCGCCGAGAGCCCGAGGACCGCGAAGGCATCAAGGCCGTCCTGGAAGCCGCCCACGAACGCGCCCTGCTGGACGCCGAGTCCTACCAGATGATCCGGGGCGCGCTGGCCGTGTCCGAAGGCATCGTGGCCGACATCATGGTGCCGCGCTCGCGCATGGACCTGCTGGACGTCACCCAGCCCATCCCGTACCTGGTCGCCTCGGTCATCGAGACCGCCCACTCGCGCTTTCCCGTCTACGAAGGCGACCGTGACAACATCATCGGCATCCTGCTGGCCAAGGACCTGCTGCGCTGCATGCTGGAACCCGGCATCGAGGTGCGCTCGCTGGTCCGCCCGGCGGTCTTCATTCCCGAATCCAAGCGCCTGAACGTGCTGCTGCGCGAATTCCGCGTCAGCCGCAACCACCAGGCCATCGTCATCGACGAGCACGGCGGCATCTCCGGCCTGGTCACCATGGAAGACGTGCTGGAGCAGATCGTCGGCGACATCGAGGACGAATTCGACGAGACCGAGGAAGACTCCATCTTCCCCGAGGGCGAGAACCAGTGGCGCGTGCGCGCGGCCACCGAGATCTCGCACTTCAACGACGTGTTCGGCAGCAAGCTGCCCGACGACGAGTACGACAGCGTCGGCGGCTGGATGGGCGGCCGCCTGGGCCGCATCCCGCGCCGCGGCGATCACGCCGAAATCGACGGTCTGCGCATCGAGGTCGCCCGCGGCGACGCCCGCCGCGCCCTCTGGCTGCGTGTGCGACGCCTGGCCGGGCCCCATTCCGCCCCCAATCCCGCCGAAGCATGAGCCCCACCCCGCGCGGCCGACTCCTGCGCGGCGCGGCCGGCCTGACACTGGCCGGCGCGGCGCACGCACTGACATTCGCTCCCGGCCCGCTGCCCGACTGGGCCCTGGCCATCACCCAGGTGCTGGCGCTGGCCGTGGCCGCGCGCGTGACGCTGTATGCGCCGTCGGCGCGCCTATCCTGGGCGCGCGGCTGGCTGTTCAGCTTCGCCACCTACGCGCTGGGCCTGTACTGGATCTTCATCAGCCTGCACCGCTACGGCGATCTGGCGGCGCCGCTGGCGGCGGCCGCCGTGCTGCTGCTGTCGGCCTTCCTGGCCATCTTCCCCGCCACGGCCTGCGCGCTGGCGCGCCGCTACGCGCCGCTGGAACCGGACTCGCGGCCCGCCCGCGCGCTGACGGGCGCGCTGACCTGGGCCGCCCTGTGGGCCGGCTTCGAATGGGTGCGCGCGGTGCTGCTCACCGGCTTCCCCTGGCTGAACATCGGCTATGCCCATGTCGATAGCCCGCTGGCCGGCTGGGCGCCGCTGCTGGGCGTGCACGGCATGGCCTTCCTGGCGGCCTTCGCCGCAGCGGCGATCGCCACGCTGTGGCAGCCCTCGCGCAAGACCCCGCTGGACGGCCGGCGCGCGCTGGCCGCCGGCCTCGCGCTGGCGTTGGCCGCGACCGGCTGGCTGCTGGCCCGCATCGACTGGTCGCGCCCTTTCGGCGAGCCGCTGAACGTGCGCCTGATCCAGGGCAACATCGAACAGTCGCAGAAATTCGATCCCGCGCTGCTGGACCAGAGCCTGCGCCGCCATCTGGAACTGGCCGCGCTGCCGCCCATGCCGGGCGAACCCGCGCCGCAGCTGACCATCCTGCCCGAAACCGTGATGCCGGTGTTCCAGAACCAGCTCGACCCGCGCGTCTGGGAAGCCTGGCGCGCCATCGCCGCGCGGCAGAACAGCGTGATCGCCATGGGCTCGCCGCTGCTGGACGTAGTGGGTGGGCGCGAACGCTACACCAACAGCGTGATCGGCTTCGACGGCGCCACGCCGGTCGAGCATCTGCTCGCCGGCTCGACCGCCATGCGCTACGACAAGCGCCACCTGGTGCCCTGGGGTGAATACGTGCCGCCGGGTTTCCACTGGTTCGTCGACATGCTCGACATTCCGCTGGGCGATTTCGACCGTGGCGCGGAACGCCAGACGCCCTTCGCCGTGGGCGGCCAGCACGTGGCCTTCAATATCTGCTACGAAGACCTGTTCGGTCCGGACCTGCTGCCAGCGCTGCAACCGGGCCCGCAGGGCGAACCCGGCGCGACCATCCTGGTGAACGTCAGCAACCTGGGCTGGTTTGGCGATTCCTGGGCGCTGCGCCAGCATCTGCAGATCGGCCGGCTGCGCACCATCGAGACGGCGCGCCCCATGCTGACCGCCACCAACACCGGCATCACCGCCGCGATCGACGCCAAGGGCCATGTCGCCGCGCAACTGGCGCCGATGCAGCCGGGCGTGCTGCCCGTCAGCGTGCAGGGCATGACTGGCCTCACCCCCTACGCCCGCTTCGGCGACAAGCTCGCGCTGGCGTTGGTGGGCGTGGTGCTGATCGGCGCGCTGGGCGCGACGCGCAAGCGCGGCTGAAGCCGCGCCTGGTCGCCGTTCCGCATTCGTCGCCGCAAAAGCCTGCCGGGATCCTGCACATCACAGGATCCGGTGCCCCTCCCAGCGTCAACCAACCCTAGCTGAACAGATCGTCGGGCAAGGCCGACTGGTCGCCCGACGGACGCGACGGCCCCTGGCCCGCGCCCGTCCGCTCGATCGCATCGGCGATGCGCGCCATATCCTCATCATCCAGCTCGAGTTCGGCAGCGCCCAGCAAGGCGTCCACCTGCGCCGCGTTGCGCGCGCCGACGATCGCGCCGGTCACGCCCTGCCAGGCCAGGGTCCAGGCCACCGCGGCGGCGGCGACCGTCGCCCCGTGACGCTCGGCGACCGGCCGGAAAGCCTGCGCCAATGCCAGATTGCGTTGCAACGCGGGCGCCCGGAACTCGGCATGGCGCGAACGCCAGTCATCGGCGGGCAAACTGGCCGCGCGCGCCTCGCTGAATCCGCCGCTCAACAGGCCCGACTGCATCGGGCTGTAGACGATGACGCCGGTGCCGTGCGCCTCGCACCAGGGAATCAGATCGGCGGCCGCGCTGCGCTGGATCGCGGAAAACGGCGGCTGCAGGCTGTCCACATGCCCCAGCGCCTCCGCGTCCTGCAACTGGGCCAGGTTATGGTTCGACAGCCCCACCGCGCCGACCTTGCCCTCGCGCTTGAGCGCCAGCAGCGTTTCCCAGTAGCCGTCCAGCGATGTGCCGTCGCCCGCCGGCCAGTGCATTTGATAGAGGTCGATCCGCTCCACGCCCAGACGGCGCAGCGAATCCTCGACCTCGCGCCGGATGCTTGCCGGCGCGCCGGTGCGCCGTGGCGTGGCCTGCGGCTGTGCGTCGGACCAGGTCAGGCCGCACTTGGTGAACACGTAGGGGCGCTCGGACGGCGCCATCTGCGCCAGCGCGCGGCGCACGATCTCTTCGGAATGCCCCAGGCCATAGACCGCCGCGGTGTCGATCCAGTTGATGCCCCGGTCCACCGCCAGCCGGATCGCGCCGACGGAATCGGCATCATCCTGCGGCCCCCAGCCCACCGCCCAGCCATTGCCGCCCATGGCCCAGGCGCCCAGCCCGATGCGCGTGATCGACATGCCCGAGCGTCCCAGGGGACGGGTAGGAAAGGATGTGCTTGTGCCCATGCGTGAAATGCTCCTGCGCCGGCGCGATCGCGCCGCATTTGCTGAAAGGCCACGATAGCACTGCGCGCTTCGCCGGCGCGGCCGGATCGCATCGGCCTGTGCTTGAATGATGAACCGACAATGTGAATGAGCAGCAGGAGTGGCCAACGGAGCGTTTCACTAAAGGAGCGATCAACTCTAAAGGGGTGCTCAACTACAGCGCGCTCAACTGCGGGCCACTCAGTCGTCACGGAAACCTTTCCGCAACTTTTTTCATTTTTGCGCCCAATCGACTTGCACGCCCAAAATAGTTCGTGCATAATCTCGTTTCTTCGCCAACGGCACTAAACAAAACCGGCAACGAACCAGCAGGAACTACCTGAATCCAGCAAGAAATTTGCAAGATTCAAGTGAAGAAAGCTAGAACGTTGCAAGTATTGATTAGAAAAGACGGGGGTATAGCTCAGCTGGGAGAGCGCTTGCATGGCATGCAAGAGGTCAGCGGTTCGATCCCGCTTACCTCCACCAGTCCAAAGCGAAGAATGCAGTAAAAAAGCAGTGCCTGATGCAAGTCCACGTCCCCTTCGTCTAGAGGCCTAGGACATCACCCTTTCACGGTGAGTACAGGGGTTCGAATCCCCTAGGGGACGCCAGTTCTTCGGACTGTTCTTGCATCGTGCAGTTGAAGTGACCATGTAGTTCGAGTACGCCGCTGCGGAGCGGTAGTTCAGTTGGTTAGAATACCGGCCTGTCACGCCGGGGGTCGCGGGTTCGAGCCCCGTCCGCTCCGCCAAAAGCTCTCGCTCAGGGTCATTCTCAAGAGCTCCGATCCGGGGCTTTTTGCTTTTATAGGGTGTAAGCCCTTGTTGTCTGAAGGTTGAGACACCTGGGATTCTGGGGGGTATAGCTCAGCTGGGAGAGCGCTTGCATGGCATGCAAGAGGTCAGCGGTTCGATCCCGCTTACCTCCACCAGTAAAGCAGTTGGTAGTACAGTGGTTTTTGTTCAGGTCCCCTTCGTCTAGAGGCCTAGGACATCACCCTTTCACGGTGAGTACAGGGGTTCGAATCCCCTAGGGGACGCCAGTATTCTGGCAAGCTGCCTTGACACCGCAGTTGCAGTACCGAAGTTTTGCATACCGCTGCGGAGCGGTAGTTCAGTTGGTTAGAATACCGGCCTGTCACGCCGGGGGTCGCGGGTTCGAGCCCCGTCCGCTCCGCCAAAGCACTTTGCGCCATCTGCGCACGCCGCGAAACAATCGCCGCGTCATCATCGAAAAGCTCCGGATTCCGGAGCTTTTTTGTTTTCCGCTCACAGATATCCCTTCCGCCTGGCTGCCGCCGATAGCGGCATATCGGCCCACGAGGCTCGCATGCCCGCGAGCGCGCCCGGGATCACCCCGGAACATGCCTGCCCGGCCCGCCCAGACACGGCATGCCGGCTGCGCGCCATCCCGCGGCGCCGCGCGCCGCCGCTACTCCTCCCGAAGTCGCGGCCGCCAATACGATCTCCCGATCGCGGTCTCCCAACCGCAACATCGCCGCCACCGAGCCCCGCGCCCACATCGGCCAGGCAAGCGACTTCTCCCCGATCTAGAATTTACAAATTGAATCAAAAAAATCAGCCCCTCGCCGTCCGCGAAGATGCCGGCGCGTTGCCTCTCGGGATGCTCTAAAAATCGCCAAATCTTCAAAAAACAGATCGATCCACCCCGCATTTCCAGCCAGATCCCCGGCATTGCGCAAACCCCGCCCGGCTTCATACGATCCGCCGATCGCAGCCTGAGCCCGCCAAGGCGGCGCAACCGGCGCGATCCCCGCGACACCGACTGGAGCCCTCCCGATGCAGACCGCCTACATCCCCGTCCCGACGATTCCCAAGCCGATGCCCGAATCCGCCGCCTGGAGCGCCGAGGAGGTCCTGAAGCTGTACGACCTTCCGTTCATGGACCTGATCCATCGCGCACAGCAGACCCATCGCGCCCATTTCGATCCGAACGCCATCCAGCTGTCCAGCCTGCTGTCGATCAAGACCGGCGGCTGTCCCGAGGATTGCGCCTACTGCCCGCAATCCGCGCATCACGACACCGGCCTGGAAGCCGACAAGCTGATGCCGCTGGAAGACGTGATCGCCGCCGCGCGCGCCGCGCAGGCCGGCGGCGCGCAGCGCTTCTGCATGGGAGCCGCCTGGCGCAGCCCCAAGCCGCATCACCTGGAAGCGGTGGCCGAGATGGTCAGCGCGGTGAAGGAGCTGGGCATGGAAACCTGCGTGACGCTGGGCATGCTGGCCGAGGGCCAGGCCGAACAGCTCAAGCACGCCGGGCTGGACTACTACAACCACAACCTGGACACCTCGCCGGAGTTCTACGGCAAGATCATCTCCACCCGCACCTACCAGGACCGCCTGGATACGCTGGAGCGCGTGCGCGACGCCGGCATCAATGTCTGCTGCGGCGGCATCGTGGGCATGGGCGAGTCGCGCCGCGAGCGCGCCGGGCTGATCGCCCAGCTCGCCAGCATGGAGCCCTACCCCGAATCCGTGCCCATCAACAATCTGGTGCAGGTCGAAGGCACGCCGCTGGCCGGCGTCGAAGCGCTGGATCCGTTCGAATTCGTGCGCACCATCGCCGTCGCCCGGATCACCATGCCCAAGGCCAAGGTCCGGCTGTCGGCCGGCCGTGAGCAGATGGACGATGCGCTGCAGGCGCTGTGCTTCATGGCCGGCGCCAACTCCATGTTCTACGGCGACGCGCTGCTGACCACCGCCAATCCGCAGATGCAGGCCGACCAGCGCCTGCTGGCGCGGCTGGGCATGCACATCGACGCCGAGCCCGCGCACGAGGCGCCGGCGTGTCGCTGACGCCCGGCCTGCTGTATCTGGCGGCCAGCATCGCCTGCAGCGTGACGGTGGCCGCGATGCTGAAGCTGGCGCGCGGCTGGCGCATCGACGTGCGCCAGGCCATCGCGGTGAACTACGCGGTCGCCGCGACCTTGTGCTGGGCCCTGCTGCGACCGGCGTCCGACACGCTGTTCGCGGCGGGCACGCCCTGGCTGACGCTGGCGGCGCTGGGCATCCTGCTGCCCAGCGTGTTCCTCGCCATGGCGCAGGCCGTGCGCCATGCCGGCGTGGCGCGCAGCGACGCGGCGCAGCGCCTGGCCCTGTTCATTCCGCTGATCGCCGCGTTCCTGCTGTTCGGCGAGACGCCGGACGGCCGCAAGCTGGCCGCGATCGCGTTGGCGTTCTGCGCGCTGTATTGCCTGCTGCGCCGCCCGTCGCCGGACGGCGAGCCCGCCGAGGGCGGCCGCGACCGCTGGCTGTGGCCGCTGATAGTCTGGGCCGGCTATGGCGTGATCGACGTGCTGTTCAAGCAGGTGGCGCGCACCGGCACGGCCTTTTCCGGCGCGCTGCTGCTGGCCTTCATGCTGGCCGGGATGCTGATGCTGGGCTACCTCGTATGGCGTCGCGCGCGATGGGAGTGGCGCCATGCGCTGGCGGGCGTGGCGCTGGGTCTGGCGAACTTCGGCAATATCCTGACCTATATCCGCGCGCACCAATCGCTGCCGGGTCACCCGTCGGTGGTGTTCGCATCCATGAACATGGGTGTCATCGCCCTGGGCGCGCTGATCGGCGCCCTGGCGTTTCGGGAATCGCTCTCGCGCCTGAACCTGCTGGGGCTGGCGCTGGCCCTGGCGGCCATCGTGCTGATGATCCCCCGCTAGCGCTGCGCGCGGTCTCAGGTGCCGGTGCGCAGGCGCGATTCGGGCGCGTCTTCGTCCAGGTCTTTCGCGTCAGGCACCCGTCCCGCCTCGTAGCCCATGTCCCGCGCGGCCTCGGCGGCGGCGGGATGATCTGCCGCCGCCTCTGAGACCGCCGCGCCCGGAGCCGCCGCAGCGGCTGGCGCCGCACCCGTCACCACAGCCTCGGCGGCGACAGGGTCGACAGACTGCACGGCGGCCGTGGCGGGATCCGGCTCCACCATCTCGATCGTGATGTCGGTCTCGGGATCGACCCGGGGATCCAGCACCGCCGACGCGGGCGAGCTTTGCAGGGTATCCGGCATCGGCACGAAGTGGGTGGGCGCTTCCTGCACCTGGTGCGCGCCCGTGACGCGCGTCGGCCGCACCTGCCAGACCAGGATCAGCGCGCAGGCCGATACGAACATGTAGTACATGCTGTGCCCGCCCCAGGACATCAGCACGCCCGCGATCATGGGGCCGACGCAGGCGCCGACGCCGTAGGTCATCAGCAGCACCGCCGACAGGCTGACGCGCCGCTCGGATTCCACATGGTCGTTGGCGAAGGCCGCGCCCAGCGGGTACAGCGTGAATTGGAGCACGCCGAATACGGCGGACAGGGCCAGCATGGCCCAGAACGGCAGTTCGATCCAGCCCCACATCAGCGCCGGCAGGACCGCCAGCAGCAAGGCATTGAAGCGGATCAGCCCGGCGCGGTTGATGCGGTCCGACAACCAGCCCATCGGCCATTGCGACAGCAGGCCGGCGGTCACCGCCGTGGCCACGAACACCGCCGCCTGGGACGTGCTCATGCCATGCTTGGCCCCGTAGACAGCGGCCAGGCCGTAGAACGCGCCGGACACATTGCCCGCCACGAACAGCACCGTCATGGACAGCGGCACGCGGCGCAGGAAGAATCGGATGTCCAGCGGCGCGGGCAAAGGCGTGGGCGGGTGCGAACGCGCCGTGACGGCGATCGGCACCAGGCACAGCACCAGGCACATGGCGACCAGCGTCAGCGGCCGCAGGTCCAGCGTCGCATAGGCCGTCAGCGCCAGCTGGCCCAGCACGGTGCCCAGGCCGGACACCACCATGTAGACGGAGAACACGCGCCCGCGCTGATGGTTCTCGGTCTGTTCGTTCAGCCAGCTTTCGATGACCATGAACTCGGTCACCATGACGATGCCGGAGATCACGCGGAACGCCAGCCACAGCGGCAGCGAGTCGACCAGCGTCTGCGCCAGGATCATGCTGGTGGCGACCGCCGCGCAGGCCACGAAGGCGCGGATGTGGCCCACCCGGATGATCAGCCTGTGCCCCAGCCGGGCGCCGCACACCAGGCCGAAGTAGTAGCCGGCGATCAGGGCGCCGATCCACACCTCGCTGACCGCCTGCGACGTCAGCCGCAGCCCCATGTAGGTATTGAACAGGCCCGTGCCGATGAGCATCAGCAGGGTCGCGAAGTACAGCGACGAGAACGAGGAAATGGTGGCGATCATGGCATCGGGCAGCCGCGGCCAGCGGCCTTTCGGCGGACCGCGCCTGCAGTCCGCCGTAAAACGGTAGAACGGAAGAGAATCAGGCCTGCGACAGCATGGTGGCCGCGTCGCTGACCTCGAACTTACCGGCGGCCTCGACGTTCAGCGTCTTGACCACGCCGTCCTCGATGAGGGCCGAATAGCGCTGCGAGCGCACGCCCATGCCGCGCTGGATCAGGTCCAGCTCCAGGCCCAGCGCCTTGGTCCACAGGGCCGAGCCATCGGCCAGCATGCGAACCTTGCCGTCGGTGCCCTGTTCACGGCCCCAGGCGCCCATGACGAAGGCGTCGTTGACCGACACGCACCAGATCTCGTCCACGCCCTTGGCCTTGAGCGCGGCGGCCTGCTCGACGTAGCCCGGCAGGTGCTTGGCCGAGCAGGTCGGCGTGAAGGCGCCCGGCACGGCGAAGAGCGCGATCTTCTTGCCGCGGACCAGGTCGGCGACCTGGAAGGCGTTGGGACCCAGCGAGCAGCCCGCGGTCTCGGTTTCGATGAATTCGGTCAGGGTGCCATCCGGCACGCGGTCGCCGACTTTGATCGTCATGGAAATATCTCCGGCTGAAAAATCTGAAGAAAGAATAAATGGGGTAGAGCATTGAGGCGAGGCCGCCTCACACCCTCCATCATAGTTCCTGCGCGCGGGCGGCGCTTGGCGCGCCTGCAGCCCATGCCCCGGGCGGACGCCGCACCGGCAAAGAACATGAACAGACTGAAACGACTCAATACGGGCGCGTCGCTCCCGGAACGCGCGTCCGTTGCAATAATGTCGCAAGATTCATGGCATCCCGCGCGCGTCTTGCCGCCCGCGGGACCACACACGGAGAACATGCGATGCGCAAGATGGCAGGCGGCCTGATGGCCGCGTTGGCGCTGGGCTTGACCGGCGGCGCCTGGGCGGCGCCGGACGCCAGCGAACAATTGCAGTACGAATCCTTCGTCGTGGCGGCGGGCGCGTCCAATGGCGCGGCCCGCGTCTGCGGCGCTTCGGAGCCCGATCTCAAACAACATCAGGACACCTCGCGCAAGAACCTGCAGCGCTACGCCCAGGAATACGGCTTCAACGCCCAGAACTACGACACGCTCTTCGACAAGGGGCTGGACCAGGGCAAGGCCATGATGGAAGAGATGAAGCGCTCGGGCGTGGACGGCTGCCGCGGCGTGCTCGGCAGCTTCCAGAACGAGCGCGTCATCGGCTACGAGGACATGAAGGCGGCCTTGGCCGAGGTCAGCGACGGCCTGCCGGGGGAAACCGAGAAATAGGACAGAGGCACGGTTCGCGCCGTCCCTCGGGGCGAACTTGAAGCGGAAGAAAGCGCGACGCCCATGCGCCGCCGCCCTCGCCTACAGCCCGTTCTGCTTGAACCAGTCCAGCATGCGCTGCCAGGCCTGATCGGCCTCGGCCTTGCGGTAGCTGGGCCGGTAGTCCGCATGGAAGGCATGCGGCGCTTCGGGATAGATGTCGATGCGCGAGGCCTTGGCGGCGGCCGGCCCCTGGGCCAGCGCCACCCGCATGCGATCAACGTCCGCCAACGGAATGCCGGCGTCCTTGCCGCCATAGGCGCCCAGCACCGGCGCCTTCAGGTCCCCGACCGCGCTCAGTACCGGGCGCGGCTTCAGCTCGCTGGGCTCGCCGCCCAGCTGCCCGTACCAGGCAGCGCCCGCGCGCAGCTTGGGATTGTGCGCGGCGTAGAGCCAGACCTGGCGTCCGCCCCAGCAAAACCCCAGGATGCCCAGTCGGCCCGCGTCGCCGCCATGCTCGACGGCCCAGGCCGATGCGGCGTCCAGGTCGCGCTGCACCTGCGCGTCGGGCACCTTGCTGATGATTTCCGCCTGCAGCTTGGGAATATCGGTGTAGCGCGACGGGTCGCCCTGGCGCGCGAACAGCTCGGGCGCCACCGCCAGATACCCCAGGTGCGCCAGGCGGCGGCAGATATCCTGGATGTACTCGTGCACGCCGAATATCTCGGACACCACCAGCAGCGTGGGCAGGTTCTTCTTGCCCTGCGGCGCGGCGCGATAGGCCGGCATCTTGCCGTCGGCCACCGGAATGTCCACCCTGCCGGCCAGCAGGCCGGCGGCGTCGGTGGCTATCGCCGTCTGCGCCACCGCCTGCCCCGCCGCCAGCGAAAATCCCGCCGCCACCGACGTGGCGATGAAGCCCCGGCGGTCCAGCTTCAAGGGCGGCAGCAAGCTGTCGAACTGCGAATCCTGGTCGTTCATGCCTCATCTCCTGGGAAGAGCGCTCGCCCGTATCCGCACCAAACCGGCCACGAGCGGCAAGATTGCACTTCACACCTCACACTTCAACCACCAACGGCAACAGCGTCAGCCGTGCCACCTTCCAGTGAGGCACACTCCGGTAACGCACACTCCGCAAGGTCGCAGGCGCCGACACGGCCAGGTCGCCCCCAATCGGGATGTCGCGGATCCGGCTCCGCCGGTCCGCAGACATGCCCCCTGGAGGGGGAAGCGCGCAGCGCTTCGGGGGTGGGCTCATCCCTCTATTTCAGAGAGAACTCCACCCGCGACGGCACGCCATCGTCCTTGATGCCGTCGGCATCCAATTGCGGCGCGACGATGAAGACGCGCTCGGCCAGGCCCTCGTGAGCGAGCAGCTTCTCATAGACGGCCTGGGCGCGCGCGTCGGCCAGCTGGCGCAGCTGCTCGTCGCCCACCGGCGCCACGCTGCGCAGCATTTCCTCCATCTGCGCATCCGGTATGGACTTGGCGATGCCGATCAGGTTCCTGGGCTTGTCCTTGATGTCGGTATCGCCGTAGACCTCTTCCAGGTACTTGGAGCGCTCGGCGGGCGACACGTCGACGCCGGCCGGGTTGGGCTTCTTGCCGCGCGGCGCGACGGCGGCGGCCTTGGCGGCGCGGATCTTGCTTTCGATCCAGGCCTGGCGCAGGCCCTCCATGTCGGTCTTGGGGTCGGCGCGGCCGCTCAGATCCATCTTCAGGCCGGGACGGTCGGTCAGGGCCTTGATCAGCGTGTCGATGCGCTGCTGGGAATCCTCGGTCAGCGCCGCGCTGCCCGGCGCGAATTCCACGTAGGACAGCTCCTCGCCGCCGCCGAAGGCCGAGGCGAGCAGGCTGAAGGGCGAAGTCACCGCCTTGACCACCAGGTTGAGCACCACGCGCACCACGATACCGCCGACCGAGAACTCCGGATCGTCCAGCGAACCGGAAATCGGCAGGTTGATGTCGATATTGCCGCGCGAGTCCTTCAGCAGCGCCACGGCCAGCAGCACCGGCAGCTTGGTCGCGTCGGGGCTGTTGGTCTTGTCGCCGAAGGTCAGCTGGTTCAGCACCACATGGTTGCTGGCGGTCAGCGCGCGATCCTTGATCTTGTATTCCAGGTCGACCGACAGCTTGCCGCGCTTGATGGGATAGCCCACGTACTTGGCGGAATAGGTGTTGAAGCGCGGCAGGTCCACGCCCTTGGCCGACGCCTTCAGGTCCAGTGCCAGGAACTTGGCGAAGGGCTGCACCACGCCGCTGATCGACAGCGGCGCGGTGGTGTACACACGGCCCGTGACCTTGACCTTGGCGGGCTGAGGATTGCTGGACGACACCGCCGAGATCGAGCCGTCGATGCTGGACAGCTCCGCCACGTAGTTCGGCTTGACGAAGCGGTCGGTGAAGGTCATGCGGCCGCGCGTCAGGGTCACGCTGTTGAGCGAGATATCGGGCATGCCGCCGCTCTTGGCGGCGGGTTCGGGCGCGGCGCGGCGCGCCGGCGTCTGCGTGTCCTGGGTGATGGAGCCGCCCGCCTGTCCGGGCGCGGCCACCAGGTCCATCACGTTGAGCCGGCCCTGCGCGTTGAGCAGGATGCGACCGTAGAAATCGTCCAGCGCGATATCGCCCAGCCTGGCGCCGATCTTGTCGCCGGCGACGGAGATATCCATGCCGGAGAACGCCAGGCGCTTCCAGTTCAGGAAATCGTCCTTGTTGACGCGGTCCTGCAGGTCCAGGTCGGTGACTTCCACTCCGCCCTTCCAGGCGGCCGAGAGCGGCGTCTTGCCGTTGGCGGCCGCGAAGGCCGCTTCGCCCTTGGCTCCCAGCGTGATGGCGCGCACGGTGGCGTTCAGGCTGGAGGCGAAATAAGGCGCGAACGAGGCCACGTTCAACGCCGACAGGTCCACCGAGGTGCGCAGCGTCAGCGGCTGCGGCGTGAACGCCCCCTTCAGGGCCAGCTTGCCGTTGCCCTGCACGCCATCGGCGTCCAGCGTGAAATTGCTTTGTCCCGGTCCCATGGCCAGCCGGTCGGCGGTCAGGTGCAGGCGCTGCAGCGCGACATCCAACGCGGGCTTCAGGGATTCGTCGCGCGCCTTGAACTGGGTCAGCTCGGCTTGCGCGCCGGTGGCGGACACGTCCACCGCCCCGCCCTTGTCCAGCACGTGCACTTGCGCCGACAGCGCCACGCGACCGTCCTGCAGCGTGATCGGCGCGGCGCTGCGCACGGCCGGCGCGAACGGCGCCAGCGCCACGTTGCCCATGCGGAAGGACATTTCCAGCGCCAGCGGTTGCAGCACCAGCGGACCCTTGGCGCGGATCCAGCCACCGTCGGTGCTGTTGTCCACCGTCAGCCACAGGTTGATCGGGCGATCCTTCTGCTGCGGAATCTCCACGCCCTCGACCGTGGCCGCGATGCCGGTCATCGAGTAGTCGAGCTTGCTGACCGCATCGGTCAGGTGCAGCTCGCCTTCATGGATATTGAAGGCGTCCAGCGTGATCTTCCATTCGGCCGGCTCGGCCGGCTGGGGCGCCGGGGCCGTGCCTGCCGGACCATCCGGAGGCGCGGCGCCCGCGGCAGCGGACGCCGACGGCGTGGCCGCGCCAGCCGCAGCGCCGCCTGCGGCGGGAATCGCAGACTTGGGTTCGGCGGCTTTGGCTTCGGCCGCCTTGGCATCGGCACTCTTCGCATCAGCCGCCTTAGCATCTCCGGCCTTAGCATCCGCCGGTTTCGCGCCCGCCGGCTTGGCAGCTGCCGCAGCAGAAGCCGCCTTGCCCGCTTCGGGTGCGCCAGCCTGCGCGGCGGAGACCTTGGCCGAGGCCTGCGGATCCGCAGGCTGGGCGGCGGCCTTGCCCGCATTCGGCGCGGCCTTGGCATCCTGTGTCTTGGCATCCGCCGGCTTGCCCGCAACCGGCTTGCCACCCGCAGGCTTGGCCGCGCCGGGCTTGGCGCCCAGCTGCTGCAGCTGCTCGGCCACGTCCTGCCAGTTCAGCCTCAGGTTCTCGTAGCGGCGCGCATGCACCTGCGGCGCCCACAGGCCGACATCGCCGATATAGGCCTGCCGCGCAATCGGTTCGAGTTCCAGCCGCGATACCGTCAGCGCGCTCCAGGACGCCAGCTCGGCGCCCGACTTGTCGCGCAGATCGAACTGGCGCAGGCCCAGATCGCCCACCACCCGGATCTTGGGCGGCGCATCCTTGGGCTGCTCGAACACCACACGCAGGTTCGAATCGAGCAGCGCGCGCTCCAGCTTGAACGGCAGCGGCATGGGCCACACGTCGGCCCACTTCTCCAGCTGCAGGCCGGAGAAGGTCACGTTCAGCGTCGAGGACGGCACCTTCTCGAAGGGCCGCGCCACGCCGGTCAGGTCGAAGGGGCTGCCGTTGATGCGCAGGTGCAGCCGGGGCTGCACGTCGATGTCCGTGGCATAGCCGAAGGTGGAGATGAACGGCACGCCCAGCGTGAACTCGTCCACCACCTGCTTGCGGCCGGTGACCTTGTCGTCCAGCGTGACCGAGCCGCCCTCGATGCGCATGTTGTTGAGCGAGAAGCGCGGCAGGCCTTCGTCGGGCTTGGGCGGTTCCTCGGGCTTGGCGGCGCTCATCTCGGCCACGCGCTGCTGCACGTCCGAGAAGTTGAAGCGCGTGACGTCCTCGCGCACGATGGCGATCTTCGGCTCGCGCAGCGTCAGCCGGTCCACCACCGGCGCGAACCAGAACAGCGAACTCCAGGCGGCGCTGGCGTCCAGTTCGGCCAGCGTCAGCAGCGGTGTCTCGGATCCTGGCTGCGCGATCGCCAGGTCCCGCGCGCGGACGGTCAGGGTAAAGGGATTGAAGCTGATCTTGCCGACGGAAACGTCGCGGCCCAGCATCTTGGAGACGTCCTCGGTCAGGACGGAGCGCAGCACCTTGGGCACCTGCCAGGCCGCCACGCCGCACAGCAGCAGCGCCACGGCCACGATGGACAAGAGAATCTTGCCGACGCGCCGGGTGAACCTGAACTTTGGCATCCGCATGGGCATCGCGAGTCTCCTGGTACGACAAATTGTAGGCACTGGCCGCGCGTCGGGTACGTGTTTTGCGGGCGATTATCGCGCCCCCCGCACGGCTCGTCTATCATAGGGCGTATCAGCGGCCCGACCCGGACCATGCCGGTCCGCCGCGGCCGCTATTTTCAATCATTAACAATTCTCGATCCCGACCCATGTCCTCCTCCGCCCCCACTCTCAGCCACCTGGACGAAGCCGGCCAGGTCCGCATGGTCGACGTCATCGGCAAGGCGGACAGCGAGCGCGTGGCGGTCGCCGCGGCCAGCGTGCGCCTGAACGCGGTGGCCTACGGCCTGCTGACCGCGCCCGGCCAGGGCAAGGGCGAAGTCCTCAACACCGCGCGCGTGGCCGCCATCCTGGCCGCCAAGCGCTGCGCCGAGCTGATCCCGCTTTGCCACAGCCTGCCGCTGTCCTTCGTGGGCGTGGAGTTCGCGCTGGACGACGAAGCCCATCGCGTCGACATCCTGGCCACCTGCCGCACCAGCTACAAGACCGGCGTCGAAATGGAAGCCATGACGGCCTGCAGCGTCGCCGCGCTGACCATCTACGACATGTGCAAGGCGGCCGACAAGGGCATCGTGATCGAGCAAGTTCGCCTGAAGTACAAGGCGGGAGGAAAGAGCGGTGAGTGGCGCAACGATTGATCTGCTGTACTTCGCGCGCGTGGCCGAACTGGTCGGCAAGCGCGGCGAGGCCTGGCCGCTGGACGATGAATCCACCGGCGCGCAACTGCTGGCCGCGCTGGGCGAGCGCTATCCGCAGCTAGCCCCGGCCTCGCGCCTGAAGCTGGCCGTCAACCAGACCCATGCCAAGCCCACGGTCGTGATCCGCCCCGGCGACGAAGTCGCGGTATTCGAGCCCGTGACCGGAGGCTAGAGCATGAGCGCCAATGTGGTCATCGTCCAGGAAGCCGATTTCGACGGCGCGGCCCTGACCGCCGCGTTGCGCGAGCAGGCCGGCGCGGGCGTCGGCGGCATCGTCACCTTCGTGGGCTACGTGCGCGACTACGCACCCGATGCGCCGACCGAAACGCTGTTCCTCGAACACTATCCCGGCATGTGCGAGCGCGAGCTTGAAGACATCGCCGCCACGGCCCGCGCGCGCTGGAACCTGGCCGGCACCGTGATCGTGCACCGCGTCGGCGCGCTGTCGCGCAACGCCCAGATCGTGTTCGTGGCCGCCGCCAGCGCCCACCGCGGCGACGCCTTCCGTGGCTGCGAATACATCATCGACGCGCTCAAGACGCGCGCGCCCTTCTGGAAAAGCGAGACGCTGGCCGGCGGCAAGCGTTTCTGGGTCGAACAGCGCCAGGCCGACGAGGACCGCACGCGGTCCTGGGACGAGCCCCCGGCCGGCAACAAGGACACGCCATGAAGCAAGCCCCCGCCGAACCCGTATCGCTGGCCTGCGCCGTGCTGACCGTCAGCGACACGCGCGGCCCCGGCGACGATACCTCCGGCAACCTGCTGGCGCAGAGCCTGGCCCAGGCCGGCCATCAATGCGTGCGCCGCGACATCGTCAAGGACGACCTCTACCAGATCCGCCGCATCATCAGCGACTGGATCGCCGATCCCGCCGTGCAGGTCATCCTGACCTCCGGCGGCACGGGCTTCTCGCACAAGGACACCGTGCCTGAGGCCATCGGCCCGCTGCTGGACCGACAGATTCCCGGCTTCGGCGAGCTGTTCCGCCAGCTGTCCTACGAAGAGATCGGCAGCTCGGCCCTGCAATCGCGGGCCCTTGCCGGCTACGCCAACCAGACGCTGCTGTTCTGCCTGCCCGGCTCCAACAACGCCTGCGAAACCGCCTGGACGCGCATCATCCGCGAACAGCTCGACAGCGGCCATCGCCCCTGCAATTTCGCCACGCACTTCAAGAATCGCGAAGACAACTGACCCCATGCTGGATTTCGATCACGCCCAGACCCTGCTGGCCAACGCCGCCGGCCCGCTAGACCGCGTCGAGGACGTCGCATTGGCCGACCTGGCCGGCCGCGTGCTGGCCCGCGACCTGACCGCGACCGTCGACATTCCCCCCGCCGACAACAGCGCGATGGATGGCTACGCGCTGCGCGCGGCCGACTGGAGCGACGCCGCGCGCCTGCCGGTGCAGCAGCGCTGCTACGCCGGCGACACGCCCGAGCCGCTCAAGCCGGGACACGCCATCCGCCTGTTCACCGGCAGCCTGATTCCCGAAGGCGCCGACGTGGTGGTCATGCAGGAAGACGCCGAGGAAGCCGACGGCCACGTGCGCATCTCGCGCCCGCCCGCCCTGGGCCAGCACATCCGCCTGCGCGGCGAGGACACCCTGGCCGGCGCGCCGCTGCTGGCCGCCGGCACGGTGCTGGAAGCCGCCCACGTGGCGCTGCTGGCCTCGCAGGGCATGGCCACGGCGCCGGCGCGCGCCCGCCTGCGCGTGGGCATCCTGACCACCGGCGACGAGCTGGTGCCGCCCGGCGCCGCGCGCGCGCCCGAACAGATCTACAACTCCAACGGCCCCATGCTGGCCGCGCTGGCGCGCGGCATGGGCGCCGAGCCGGTCCACGTGCTGCATGCGCGCGACACCGAGGCCGACCTGCTGGCCGCGTTCAAGACGCTGCTGGCCGATTGCGACCTGGTGCTGAGCGTGGGCGGGGTGTCGGTCGGCGAGCGCGACCTGGTCAAGCCGGCGCTGGCGACCCTGGGCGGCGAACTGTCGCTGTGGAAGGTGCGCATGAAGCCGGGCAAGCCGGTGGCCCTGGCGCAGATCGGCGGCAAGCCGGTGGTCAGCCTGCCGGGCAACCCGGTGTCGGCCTATGCCGTGTTCACGCTGCTGGTGACGCCGCTGGTGCGCCGCATGCAGGGCCGCGAAACGCTGTTCCCGCCGGTCAGCCTGCTGCCGCTGCGCACCGAGCGCACGCGCCAGGACAGCCGCGAGGAATTCCTGCGCGTGCAGCGCCGCGTGGCCGATGACGGCTCGGCCGAACTGGTGCCCTACGGCCACCAGGGGTCCGGCGTGATCAGCTCGCTGCCCTGGTCCACCGGACTGGCGCGCGTGCCGGCGGATACGCCAGTGCAGGACAAGGACCGCGTCCCCTACTACGACCTGCGTCACTGGCTGGCGTAGCGCTCGGCCCGCTCCAGCTCTTCCGGGGTGTTGACGTTCATGAAGGCCTCGGGCGTCTCGTCGAAACGGGCTTCGGCCGCGCCCAGGCGCGACTGCCACAGCCCCACCCGGCGCTCGCCCGACGCCAGATACTCACGCAATGCGGGCAGCAACGACACCCGCAGCGCCATGCAGGCCGGATGGCGCACCCCGTCCGCGCTGGCATAGGCCAGCGGCACACCCGTCGCCAGCGCCGCGCCGACCAGGCGCGCGGCCAGGTCTGGCGGCAGGAACGGCGTATCGCAGGGCGCGACCACCAGCCATTGCGCGTCGCCGGCGGCCAGCAAGCCCGCCATCACGCCGGCCAGCGGCCCGGGCCAGCCCTGCAGCCCCGCCACCCCGTCGCCGACGACCTCGCCATAGCGCGCGTAGCTGTCCGCGTTGCGGTTGGCGCTGATGATCAACCTTCCCACCTGCGGCGCCAGCCGGCGCGCGGCATGCCCCGCCAGCGGCTCGCCCCGCAACTGGACCAGCCCCTTGTCACGCCCGCCCATGCGCGAACCCTGGCCGCCGGCCAGGACCAGGCCGGCGAGCGCCTGACGGTCAGGCATGGCAGGATCAACCACCGATGTAGCTCATTTCGATCTTGCGCGAGGGATCGGCCATGTTGCGCCCGCGCAGCTCGGAATAGTTGTCGCCGCGCGCCGCCCAGATGCCGGCGATGATGGCGGCCAGCTCGTCGTCGCTGGCGCCGTCGCGCAGCGGCGCGCGCAGGTCGTGGCCGTCGTGCGCGAACAGGCACAGGTACAGCTTGCCTTCGGGCGACAGGCGCGCCCGCGTACAGCCGCCGCAGAAGGCCTGCGTCACGCTGGAGATCAGGCCGATCTCGCCGCCGCCGTCCAGGTAGCGCCAGCGTTCAGCCACGCGCCCCATGGCATCCGCGACGACGGGCTCCAGCGGGAATTCCTGGCCGATGCGCGCCAGCACTTCGCTGCTGGGCACCACTTCGGCCATGTTCCAGCCATTGGTGTTACCCACGTCCATGTATTCAATGAAGCGCAGGACGTGGCCGCTGTGGCGGAAGCGCCGCGCCATCGGCAGGATCTGGCCGTCGTTCAGGCCGCGCCGCACCACCATGTTGACCTTGACCGGGGCCAGCCCGGCCTCGGCCGCCGCATCCACGCCGCGCAGCACGTCGTCGGGCGTGAAGCCGCTGTCGCTCATGTCCTGGAACATGGTCGCGTCCAGCGCGTCCAGGCTCACCGTCACGCGCGACAGCCCGGCCTGCCTCAGTGCCTCGGCCTTGCGCGCCAGCAGGCTGCCGTTGGTGGTCAGGGTCAGGTCCAGCGGCCGGCCGTCGGGCGTGCGCAACGCGGCCAACTGGCTCACCAGGTTCTCCACATGCTTGCGCAGCAGCGGCTCGCCGCCGGTCAGGCGCAGCTTTTCCACGCCCAGCCGCGTGAACACACTGGCCAGCCGCGCGATCTCCTCGAAGGACAGCAGCGCTGAATGCGGCATGAAGGAATAGCTGCTGTCGAACACCTCGCGCGGCATGCAGTAGGTGCAGCGGAAATTGCAGCGATCCGTGACCGAGATGCGCAGGTCGCGCAAGGGGCGCGCGCGCAGGTCGAGCGCGGGCTGCCCCGCCGGCGGCAGGGCGCCGGGCGCGACGGCGGGCAGGCCACCGCGCCGATCGGCAAGGAAAATCACTTTGGTCATGGTGGAATCATAGCCCGGCGCCGTCCGCGAGGCGCTCAGGAAAAAGCCTCGTCCAGGGTTTGCAGCCGGCCCGTGTCGCGGGTGTCGTAGCCGGCCAGCTGGCCGACGTAGCCCAGGTAGTCCGGACTGCGCAGGATGGCCAGCAGCTCGCGCATGGCCGGCGTCTCCAGCGCGCTCCTGCGGATGGCGAAGAAATAGCGCTCGCGCACCAGCGGGATGAAATCCAGCCCGAAGCGCCGGGCCGCCGTCTCCACGCCCACGCCGGTATCGGCCATGCCGCTGGCGATATGGGCGGCGATGGCCATGTGGGTGAATTCATTGCTTTCGTAGCCCAGCACGTCGCCGATGGAGACATTGGCGCGCTGCAACATCAGACTGATCAGATGGCGAGTGCTGGAACCGATCTGGCGGTTCACGAAGCGCACATCGCCGCGCGCCAGGTCGGCGATGCCATGGATATTCTTGGGATTGCCCGCCACCACGAACAGGCCGGTATTGCGCACGGCCAGGTGGATCAGCAGGTAGTCGTCGGCGTGCAGCCACTGGGCATAGCGCGCCATGATGGGTTCCTCGAACTCGCCTAGCGGCACCTGGAAGCCGGCCAGGTCGCATTCGCCCCGCTCCAGCGAGGCCAGCGCCTCGATCGCGGTGCGATAGCGCAGCTCCAGGCCGGCGCCGCCGCCCATGCGCTGCATCAGCGATTCCACCGCGAAGCCGTGACTGGCGTGCAGGCGCAGATGCGGTCCGCTTTCCGGCAGCAGCCGGGCCAGTTCCTCCTGCAGTTCCGAGGCCATGCTTTCCAGCGTGGGCATCAGACGGGCCTCGATGCGCCGGTTGGCCCACAGCAGGCGCTGGGCGAAGGGCGACAGCTGCGTGCCCTGGCGCCGGTTGGTGATCAGCAGCGCGGTGCCGAAGATGCCCTCGAAACGGCGCAGCACGCCCCAGGCGTGCCGGTACGACAGTCCGCAGGCGCGGCAGGCGCCGGCGATGTTGCCGCTGGCGTCGATGGCGGCCAGCAGCGCCAGCATGTCCTGCAGCGGCACCGGGCCGGCATCGCCCTCGGACGCCAGCGTCCATTGCGGCCGCAGGCCGATTTGGAACTTATATGTCATTTATTTCATATTGAAGCCGGAATTCCAGCCAAGTAGAGTACACAAAAAACGCGGATTCCAGACAATTAATATGCTTCTGAAAACATATTAATCACGTATCAGGATCAGGAATCCGCCCGCTGACCGCTCCTACGGGGGCCCGTAATCAGTCATCAGGAGGAGACCGCCATGCGCACCCGCGAGGCAAAATCCGATCTCGCGTCCACTGGCGGCGCCCGTGGCGGCCAGCAGGCGCTGGACGCCGCCCGGGCCTCGCAGACGCCGGCCGTGGCCGCCACAGCCCGCATCGTCGCCCGGCTCAAGGACCAGCCCGGCCCACTGCTGCCGGTGCTGCACGCGGTCCAGCACGAGCTGGGCTGTATTCCGGCCGAGGCGGTGCAGACCATCGCCGAGGCCCTGAACCTGTCCCGCGCCGAAGTCCACGGCGTCATCACCTTCTACCCCCACTTCCGCAGCGCGCCGGCCGGCCGGCACGTCATCGAGATCTGCCGCGCCGAGTCCTGTCAGGCCATGGGCGGGGAACAGCTCGCCGAGCATGCCCGCCACGCGCTGGGCTGCGACTTCCACGCCAGCACGCCCGATGGCGAATTCACGCTGGAGCCGGTGTACTGCCTGGGCCTGTGCGCGCAATCGCCCGCCATCATGATCGACGGCCAGCCCAAGGCCCGCGTGACGCGAGACAAGCTCGACCGCCTGCTGGCGCAGGCCCGCCAGGCCGCCGCCCCGGAGGACGCCCGATGAACGCCCCGATCAGGATCTACGTGCCGCGCGACGCGGCGGCGCTGGCGGTGGATGCCGACGCGGTCGCGCGGGCGATCGAGGTCGCCGCCGAACAGCGCGGCCTGGCCGTGCAGCTGGTGCGCAACGGCTCGCGCGGACTGCTGTGGCTGGAACCCATGGTGGAAATCGCCACGCCCGCCGGCCGCGTCGCCTACGGGCCGGTGCAGCCCGAGGACGTGGCCGGCCTGTTCGAGGCCGGCTGGCTGCAGGGCGGCGCCCACCCGCTGCGGCTGGGTCCGACCGAGGACATCCCCTACCTGAAGCACCAGGAACGCCTGACCTTCGCCCGCGTCGGCGTGACCGACCCGCTGTCGCTGCAGGACTACGCCGCGCACGGCGGCCTGGAGGGACTCAAGCGCGCACTGTCCCTGGCGCCCGAGGCCATCGTCCAGGAACTCATCGATTCCGGACTGCGCGGCCGTGGCGGCGCGGCCTTCCCCACCGGCATCAAATGGAAGACGGTGGCCGGCACGCCTGCCGACCAGAAATACATCGTCTGCAACGCCGATGAGGGCGATTCCGGCACCTACGCCGACCGCCTGCTGATGGAAGGCGACCCGTATGTGCTGATCGAGGGCATGACCATCGCCGGCCTGGCCGTGGGCGCGACCCAGGGCTACATCTACGTGCGCTCCGAGTACCCGCACGCCATCGCCGCGCTGGAAGCGGCCATCGCGCGGGCGCGCGAGGTCGGCTGGCTGGGCGCGGATGTACACGGCAGCGGCCGGCGGTTCGACCTGGAAGTGCGCAAGGGCGCCGGCGCCTACATCTGCGGCGAGGAGACCTCGCTGCTGGAAAGCCTGGAGGGCAAGCGCGGCGTGGTGCGCGCCAAGCCGCCGCTGCCGGCCATCTCCGGCCTGTTCGGCAAGCCCACCGTGATCAACAACGTCATCTCGCTGGCCACGGTGCCCATCATCCTGGCCAAGGGCGCGGCCTATTACCGCGACTATGGCGTGGGCCGCTCGCACGGCACCCTGCCCTTCCAACTGGCCGGCAACCTCAAGCACGGCGGGCTGGTGGAAAAGGCCTTCGGCCTGACGCTGCGCGACCTGCTGTACGGCTTCGGCGGCGGCAGCGCCTCGGGCCGGCCGCTGCGCGCGGTGCAGGTTGGCGGACCGCTGGGCGCCTACCTGCCCGAATCGCAATGGGACGTGCCGCTGGATTACGAGGCCTATGCGCGGATCTCGGCCATGATCGGCCACGGCGGCCTGGTGGCCTTCGACGACACCGTCGACATGGCGCGCATGGCCCGCTACGCCATGGAATTCTGCGCCGTCGAGTCCTGCGGCAAGTGCACGCCCTGCCGCATCGGCTCGACGCGCGGCGTGGAGACCCTCGACAAGATCATGGCCGGCGGCCCGGCGCGCGAACAGCAGGTGCATCTGCTGCGCGACCTGTGCGACACCATGCTGGGCGGCTCGCTGTGCGCGCTGGGCGGCATGGCGCCGTACCCCGTGCTGTCCGCCCTGAACCACTTTCCGCAGGACTTCGGCCTCGCCGACAGTCCCGCACCCGCCGCCAGCGCGGCCTGACGCCGCCCGCCCGGAGACCGCCATGCTGGAAACCGTCATCAAGCGAGACCGCGACCTGGGCACGCCCGCCCGCGAGTCCACGCAGACCGTCACCCTGACCATCGATGGCCAGGAAGTCACCGTGCCCGAAGGCAGCTCGCTGATGCGCGCGGCCGCCGAGGCCGGCATCAACATCCCCAAGCTCTGCGCCACCGACAGCCTTGAACCTTTCGGCTCGTGCCGCCTGTGCCTGGTGCAGATCGACGGACGCCGGGGCTATCCGGCATCCTGCACCACGCCGGCCGAGCACGGCATGGTGGTGCACACCGAGACGCCCAAGCTGCGCGAGCTGCGCCGCGGCGTCATGGAGCTGTACATCTCCGACCACCCGCTGGACTGCCTGACCTGTCCGGCCAACGGCGACTGCGAGCTGCAGGACATGGCCGGCGTGGTCGGCCTGCGCGAGGTGCGCTACGGCTACCAGGGCGCCAACCACCTGGACAGCGCCAAGGACGAGTCCAATCCGTACTTCACCTACGACCCGTCCAAGTGCATCGTCTGCAACCGCTGCGTGCGCGCCTGCGAGGAAACCCAGGGCACCTACGCCCTGACCATCTCCGGCAAGGGCTTCGAATCGCGCGTGTCGCCCGGCCAGGACCAGCCTTTCCTGGACAGCGAATGCGTGTCCTGCGGCGCCTGCGTGCAGGCCTGCCCCACGTCCACGCTGCAGGAAAAGACCGTCATCATGATGGGCCAGGCCGAGCACTCGGTGATCACCACCTGCGCCTATTGCGGCGTGGGCTGCGGTTTCAAGGCCGAGATGAAGGGCCAGGAAGTGGTGCGCATGGTGCCCTGGAAGGACGGCCAGGCCAACCGTGGCCATTCCTGCGTCAAGGGCCGCTTCGCCTGGGGCTACGCCACGCACAAGGAACGCGTGCTCAAGCCCATGATCCGCCAGCGCATCACCGATCCGTGGCGCGAGGTGTCATGGGACGAGGCCATCAACCACGCGGCCTCGGAATTCCGCCGCATCCAGGCGCGCCACGGGCGCGACGCCGTCGGCGGCATCACCTCATCGCGCTGCACCAACGAGGAAACCTGGCTGGTGCAGAAGCTGGTGCGCGCGGCCTTCGGCACCAACAACGTCGACACCTGCGCCCGCGTCTGCCACTCGCCCACCGGCTACGGCCTGAAACAGACGCTGGGCGAATCGGCCGGCACCCAGACTTTCGATTCGGTCATGCACACCGACGTGGTGATCGTGATGGGCGCCAACCCCAGCAGCGGCCACCCGGTGTTCGCCTCGCGCCTGAAGCGCCGGCTGCGCCAGGGCGCGCGCCTGATCGTGATCGATCCGCGCCGCATCGAGCTGGTCAGCTCGCCGCACATCAAGGCCGATTTCCACCTCCAGGTGCGGCCCGGCACCAACACGGCGCTGCTGTCCTCGCTGGCGCACGTCATCGCCACCGAAAACCTGATCGACGAAGCCTTCGTCGCCGAACGCTGCGAGGAAAAGGCGTTCCGGGAATGGCGCGACTTCGTCTCGCTGCCCGAGAACTCGCCCGAGGCGATGGAAGAAATCACCGGCGTGCCGGCCCGCGACGTGCGCGGCGCGGCGCGGCTCTACGCCACCGGCGGCAACGGCTCGATCTATTACGGCCTGGGCGTCACCGAGCACAGCCAGGGATCGACCACCGTGATGGCCATCGCCAACCTCGCCATGGCCACCGGCAACGTGGGCCGCGAGGGCGTGGGCGTGAACCCGCTGCGCGGCCAGAACAACGTGCAGGGTTCCTGCGACATGGGCTCGTTCCCGCACGAACTGCCCGGCTACCGCCACATCTCCGACGACGCGGCGCGCGCGCTGTTCGAGCGCGACTGGGGCGTGACCATCCAGCCCGAGCCCGGCCTGCGCATCCCCAATATGTTCGAGGCCGCACTGGGCGGCACGTTCAAGGGGCTGTACTGCCAGGGCGAGGACATCGTGCAGTCCGACCCGAACACGCAGCACGTGGCCGCGGCGCTGGCGGCGATGGAGTGCATCGTGGTGCAGGACCTGTTCCTGAACGAGACCGCCAAGTACGCCCACGTCTTCCTGCCGGGCTCGTCCTTCCTGGAAAAGGACGGCACCTTCACCAACGCCGAGCGCCGCATCTCGCGAGTGCGCAAGGTCATGGAGCCCAGGAACGGCAAGTCGGACTGGGAAGTGACCGTGGCTCTGTCCAACGCGCTGGGCTATCCCATGAACTACCGCCACCCCGGCGAGATCATGGAAGAGATCGCCCGGCTCACGCCCACCTTCGCCGGCGTCAGCTATGAAAAGCTGGACCGGCTGGGCAGCCTGCAATGGCCGTGCAACGACGAGGCGCCGGACGGCACGCCCATCATGCACATCGACCAGTTCGTGCGCGGCAAGGGCCGCTTCATGATCACCAAGTACGTGCCCACCGACGAGCGCAGCACGCGCCGCTTCCCGCTGCTGCTCACGACCGGGCGGATCCTGTCGCAATACAACGTCGGCGCGCAGACCCGCCGCACGCCCAACGTCATGTGGCACAGCGAGGACGTGCTGGAGATCCACCCACAGGACGCCGAGGACCGCGGCGTGGCCGAGGGCGACTGGGTCGGCATCCAAAGCCGCGCCGGCGAGACCGTGCTGCGCGCCACGCTGACCGACCGGGTCCAACCGGGCGTGGTATACACCACCTTCCACTTCCCCGAATCCGGCGCCAACGTCGTCACCACCGACAGCTCCGACTGGGCGACCAACTGCCCCGAATACAAGGTCACCGCCGTGCAGGTCACGCGCGTGTCCCAGCCTTCGGAATGGCAGCGCCAATGGTCGCGCTTCGCGGACATCCAGCACAAGCTGCTGCGCGAGCGGGCCCGCGAGAGCGACGCGGCGATGACGGGAAAATGATGCCGTCCCGGCGCGCGCGAACCGCGCGCCGGCAACGCCGCCACACCCCGCCAGCCGCAACGATACGCACGCAAAGCATGAGCCAGCCCGCCAAAGACCGTCACGACAGCATCCCCGCCCAGGTGACCCGTATCCGGGCCGGCGCCGTCGCGTCCACCACGGAAGCCGACCACCTGGCCGAGGAAACCCCGGTCGCGCTGGAATACAACGGCATCAGCCACGCCACCATGCTGGCCACGCCCGCCGACCTGGAAGACTTCGCATTGGGCTTCTCGCTGTCCGAGGGCATCATCGACAGCGCCGCCGACGTGCGCGGCATCGACGTGGCGCCGCAATGCGACGGCATCGTGGTGCAGCTGGAAATCTCCAGCGCCTGCGAGGCGCGGCTCAAGTCGCGCCGCCGCGCCATGGCCGGCCGCACCGGCTGCGGCCTGTGCGGCGTGGAAACCCTGCCTGAAGTGCTGCGGCCGGTGCCGCCCGTGGCCGCCGGCGCGCCACTGCGCGCCCAGGCCGTGCTGGCCGCCATGCGCGACATGCGCGCGCGCCAGCGCCTGCACGACCTGACCGGCGCCACCCACGCCGCAGGCTGGGCCGGCGCCGACGGCACCATCGCCCTGCTGCGCGAGGACGTGGGCCGGCACAACGCGCTGGACAAGCTGGTCGGCGCGCTGGCGCGGCACGGCCTGGCCGCGGCATCCGGCATGGTGCTGGTGTCCAGCCGCGCCAGCTTCGAGATGGTGCAGAAGACCGCCGCCGCCGGCGTGCCCGTGCTGGCCGCCGTATCCGCCCCCACCGCGCTGGCCGTGCGGCTGGCGCAAGAGGCCAACATCACGCTCTTGGGCTTCCTGCGCAACGACGACGCCACGCTGTACGCCCATCCCGAGCGCATTCTTTCCTGACCCGGACCCGCATGGAAATCGGCAACCTGATCCGCATGGCCAACCGCATCGGCCAGTTCTTCGAAGCCATGCCAGACCGGCAGGAGGCCGGCGAAGGCGTGGCCAACCACATCCACAAGTTCTGGGAGCCACGCATGCGCACGCAGCTGCTGGACTTCCTGGCCGGCCAGCCGGACGGCGAAGCCGGACAGGAAACGCTGCATCCGCTGGTGCGCGAAGCGGTGCTGCAAAACCGCGACCGCCTGACGCCGGCGGGCCGCAAGCCGGACTGAGCGCGACGTCTTCGGTAGCGCCGGCGTCCCTATTGCAGCAACGAAACATTCAAGCCGCTGATGCGCTTGAATGCCGTATCGCCTGTCAGCATCACATGCGCGTTACCGAGCTGCAGGCAGCACGCGGCTTGCAGGGCGTCCGGCGTGCGCGTGCCGTGCCTGGCGCGTATCGCCGCCGCCAGTTCCACCGCCTTGCAGTCCATTTCCAGCCAGATCAAGTCCGGCAGCGCGAAAAACGCGTCGAACCTGGCCAGTGTGGCGCTATCGTTGCGCCGCATCGGCCCGATGCGGCACTCCAGCCATGACAGCCGGCTGAGCGCAACTCTCAAGCCCGGATGCGCGCGGGACAATCTCGACAATTCGGACTGGACCGCGCTGGCTTGGGGTTCCTGCCCTTCTATCCGATAGATCAGCGCGTTCGCATCGAGAAAGGCGATCACCAGTCGCGCTCCTGCTTGAGCGCGGCGTCGATCTCGGCCTTGTCACGCGCGCCCGCGCCTGACTGCGCAAGCAGCCATTGCATGGCCGTCATGCCGAGACGCTCGGCCGGCCGCCCTTCGATCAGGCGCTGGTAATCATCCGCCGACAGCACAACCACGGCGGGCCTGTTGCGCTTGAAGATATGCACCGGGCCATGCGCCAGGGCCTCTTCAAGGGCAGCCATTCCGCGGCGCTTGAGTTCTGCAATGGTCAAGGTATTGGTCATTGGGCCCCCCTTCAGTACTATTTCATCAAAAACAGTACTTACTTCGGTGCCCTCCGGCAACATCCAATTCAGCGGCAACCCGCCGCCCGCAACCTCGGCAACGCCAGCGCCAGCCTTGGCGCGTATGGCAAACAAGCTGTTCATGATGCGTGACTCCCCAAGTGGTTTCTCGGACGCAATTACGCGTTCCTGCGCACGGCTTCAGAGTCCGAGGCTCCGATTAGCGCATGCCTGCCGACGGCCGCCCTTGCCTCGCTTCACAAAGACACCGCCGACGGCCTAGCGTCCGCGAATATCGATGTCCTGGCAATGCCCCCCCGACGCGCTTTTGTCACGCCACGGCGATGAAAAGGGCTAATCCGATTCACGCTAAGCTATCGTCTCAGCCAAAACCTCGCGTTCCAAGCCGCCCCTTTCCGCGCGTACCTTCGCCCTTGAATCACAACACCTCCATGACCGCCCTGCCCCCATCCCGTCCCGCCCGCGGAGCCCAAGCTTGATCGCCCCCGAACTGCACTGGGAAGAAGACCAGGCCCCCCGCCATGCCCTTTGGCGCTCGGAATCCGAGGCCCCGCCGCCCAAGCGCGTCGTGGTCGCGGACGACCGGATCACGGCGGACCAGGCCTATCGTCTGGCCTGCGAGGGCACCGGACTGCTGTGGCGCGGCGACTACCAGAACGCGCGCCAGCTGCTGCAGGCCATGACGCGGCGGGTGGACAAGCGTCCCCGCAAGCCGGCCGACACGCTGCTGGCAGCCTTCAACCAGCACCGCATGGCGCAGGCGCAGCGCGCCCGCATCCTGGGCATGCTGCTGATTCCCTTCGACGCCGGCCATGGCATTCCGCTGCGCCGCGCGCCGGACGCGCGGCTGGCCTGCGAACAGGCTTATGGTCCGGCCGACGCGCCCTACGTGGCCTCGCTGCGCGAGCTGCTGGGCCTGATCGGCGCTTACGAATGGCGCAAGAAGGGCGTGGAGATCCCCGCGCTGGGCGGCGACCGCATCCATCCGCACTACGGCGTGTTCTCGCCGGTGCGCGGCGAATACGTGGACCTGGTGGCACAGGCGCCGCTGCCGGCCGGCGACACGGCCTTCGACATCGGCGTCGGCACCGGCGTGCTGTCGGCCGTGCTGGCGCGACGCGGCCTGGCTCGTGTGATCGCCACCGACCAGGATGCGCGGGCGCTGGCCTGCGCCCGCGAAAACCTGGAACGCCTGGGCCTGACGAATCGCGTTGAACTCGTCCAGGCCGATCTGTTTCCGCCGGGCCGCGCGCCGCTGGTGGTCTGCAATCCGCCCTGGCTGCCGGCCCGCCCCAGCTCGCCGGTCGAATACGCGGTCTATGACCCGGACAGCCGCATGCTGCGCGGCTTCCTGGACGGCCTGGCCGCCCATCTGACGCCGGGCGGCGAAGGCTGGCTGATCCTGTCCGACCTGGCCGAGCACCTGGGCCTGCGCAGCCGCGATGACCTGCTGGACATGATCGCGCGAGCCGGCCTGCGGGTGGTCGACCGTATCGACACGCGGCCGCGCCACGGGCGTGCCGCCGACGCATCCGATCCGCTGCACGCGGCGCGCTCGCGCGAAGTCACCTCGCTCTGGCGGCTGGCCGCCGCCTGACGGCCTGACGAGCCGACCTGCCGAAACCCGCCGGCCTCGGCGCTGGCGGCCTCTAGACCCGCCCGGCCGCCACGTTCACGCTGATGGCGATGATGAAGACATTGAAGAAGAAGGCGATCACGCTGTGCACCAGCGCCGTGCGCCGCAGCCGGCGGTTGACGATCTGCACATCCGACACCTGGAAGGTCATGCCCAGCACCAGGGCGAAGTAGGCGAAGTCCCAGTAGTCCGGCTCCGGCGTGCCGGGGAATTCCAGGCCCTTGTGCGTGGGACTGCGGCGGCTGTAGTAGCCGTGCGCGTAGTGCAGCGCGAAGATCATGTTCATGTACAGCCAGGACAGCACGATGCTGACCGCCGCCGCGACCATGTCCAGCGCGCCGCTGGCCCCCGGGGATGAGCGCAACTCCATCCACAGCGCCATGACGATCAGGCAGGAGATCGCCACGCTGCTCCACAGCACCGCGCTGCGGCCCACGTCGACCAGCTGCGCGCGTTCGCGCATGGATTGCGGCGTGGCCCGCGTGAACGCACGCGCCGTCGCCAGCAGGAACACCAGCGCCGCCACGTCGAAGGCCAGCAATGCGGCGCGGCTATAGGACAGGCCCGCCGCCCGAAACGCCGCGCCCAGCGCGATGGCCAGCAAGGCGCTCAGCGCCAGCCTGCGATGCGCGTGAAAGAACGGCAGGGCCCGGACCGCGCCCGTCCCATCGGGCGCATGGCCGGCGGCCGGCTGCTGCTGCGGATCCCTGACGGGCTGCGACATGGCTTGCTCCTGGCTGATGGCGCGCCGCTCCTTGCGGCGACGCGGCAAGCTACACGCTAACCGATCCCGAGCAAACCCACCATGCTTCCGGCGAACAGCAGCCACAGCGGATGGATGCGCGTGACGCTGCCCAGGATGGCCACCGCCGCCGTGATGGCGCCCAGCAGCCAGCTGTGCACCGAGGATTCCGTGATCAGCGAGGCGCTGGCGGCCACCAGCCCGACCGTCATGGGAAAGATGCCGGCCTGCACGATGCCGCGCCAGGGCCGGTCCTTGAAGCGTTCCCACAATCCCAGCGCGATCACGGTAATGATCGAGGACGGCCCGAACTTGGCCAGGGTGGTGACCAGCATGCCGGACCAGCCTGCCACGTGCCAGCCCACCAGCGTGACCACCATGAGATTGGGCCCCGGCGCCGCCTGCCCCAGCGCGAACAGCGCGGAAAAGTCGGCGGCCGTCATCCAGCCGTGCACATCGACGACCTGCCGCTGCATTTCCGGCAGGATGGTGTTGCCGCCGCCGAAGGCCAGCACGGACAGCTGCGTGAAGATCTGGGCCAGCGCCCACAGCGTCTGCATCATCGTCTTTGCCTCCAGACCAGCAGGATGCTCAACGGCGTCAGCACCGCCATGGTCGGCAGCAGCGGAATGCGCAACACCGCGATGCAGATGAAACAGGCCGTGGCCACGACGCCGGCCAGCCAGTCGCGCCGCTTGATCACGGGCAGGCCGATCTTGACCGCCATCGAAATCAGCAGGCCCGCCGCCGCCGCGGCCAGCCCGGCGAACAGGTGCTGCACATGCGGATCGTTCTGGAATCTGTCGTAGACCATGCCCAACAGCACCACGATGATCGACGGCGCCAGGATCAGTCCCATCAGCGCGGAAAAGGCGCCGCGCGGACCTCGGAATTTCATGCCCAGCGCCACCGACAGGTTGATGATGTTGCCGCCGGGCAGGAACTGGCACAGGCCCAGCAGATCGGTGAATTCCGCCCCGGACAGCCAGCGGTGCTTCTCGACCACCATGCGGCGCGCCAGCGGCAGCGCGCCGCCGAAGGCCGTCAGGCCGAGCATGAGGAACCCTTGGAACAATTGCCCGCAGCTCGGCGCGGGCGCGAGGCCGGCTTCGGCGGTAGGAGTCGCTGCATTCATTTTTTATTGCCGGCGCAAGGCCGGTAGGGTGGAAGGCCGCGCCTGCGCGCCGCCGGTCAAACACAACCCGCAGCCTACTCCCGGCCCAGAATAATGTCTAATATATGACTGGTTAATTAATCATATTTAATGAATATGGCATCCGTCGATCTGCGCCTGCTGCGCTACTTCCTGGCGGTGGCCGAGGAAGCCCACCTGACCAAGGCCGCCGAACGCCTGGGCATCCGTCAGCCGCCGCTCAGCCAGCAGATCCGCGCGCTGGAGCTGGAACTGGGCGTGACGCTGTTCAACCGTCTGCCGCGCGGCATGGAACTGACCGAAAGCGGCCGCGCGCTGCTGGCGGACGCGCGCAACATCATCGCGCTGGTGGACCAGGCCGTGGACGGCGTGCGCCAGGTGTCGCGCGGCGAGGCCGGCCGGCTGACAGTGGGCTTCACCGGCTCGGCGGCCTTCCACCCCTTCGTGCCGTCCGTGATCCGGCGCTTTCGCGATGCCGCGCCCAATGTGCGGCTGGTGCTCGAGGAAAGCAGCACCGGCGAGCTGACCGAGGCCGTGGCCGAGGGCCGGGTCGACGCGGCCTTCATCCGCGGCGCCCAGGGCGCCAGCCGCAACGTGGTGGTGGAAAGCGTGCTGGAGGAAACCATGCTGGCGGCCTTTCCCGCCGACCATCCGATGGTCAGGGGCCGTCCCAGGAAGCGCATCGCGCTGTCGGAACTGGCCGAGGAATCCTTCATCCTGTACCGCCGCCACAACGGCCCTGGCCTGTACGACGCCGTCATCTCGGCCTGCGCGGCCGCCGGCTTCAGCCCGCGCATGGCGCAGGAAGCGCCGCGCATGCTGTCCACCCTGAGCCTTGTGGCCGCCGGCCTGGGCGTGTCGCTGGTGCCGGCCTCGCTGCGCCGGGTCAATATCGAAGGCGTGGTCTATGTCAACGTCACCCAGCCCGCCGGCCTGCGCGCGCCGCTCAACCTGATCTGGCGCGATGCCCCCCTGTCCGGCGCCTGCCGCAAGCTGATCGAGGAAGTGCGGCTCTGCCGCGCCCAGCAGCAAGGCTGACGCCGGGCGGCGCTACACTTTGCGGCTGTCGCATTCTTTCCCGCATCTTTCATGCCCTCCCCGCAACCTATAGGCATATACGACTCCGGCCTGGGCGGCCTGAGCGTGGCACGCGCCATCCGCGACGCGCTGCCCGGCGAACGCCTGCTGTACGTGGCCGACTCGGCCCACGTGCCCTACGGCGAAAAAACCACGGATTACGTGCGGCGACGCGCAGAAACCATCTCGGACTACTTCGTCGAGCGCGACGCCAAAGCCATCGTGGTGGCCTGCAACACGGCCACGGCCGCGGCCATCGCCGACCTGCGCGCGCGCCACCCCGGCCTGATCGTGATCGGCGTGGAGCCAGCCATCAAGCCCGCCGCCCACCTGACCGCCAGCGGCGTGATCGGCGTGTTCGCCACCACCGGCACGCTGGCCAGCCGCAAGTTCGCCGCCCTGGTGCAGCGTGAAGCGCCCGAGGTGCGCATCCTGCTGCGGCCCTGCCCCGAGTGGGTCGCCCTGGTCGAGCGCGGCGAGCTGGAGGGCCCCGCCCTGCGCGCCGCCGTCGAAGCCCCGGTGCGCGAGCTGCGCGAGGCCGGCGCCGACGTGCTGGTGCTGGGCTGCACCCATTTCCCCTTCCTGGACGCGGCCATCCGGGCCGTGGCCGGTCCCTCGGTGCCGCTGCTGGAAACCGGCGCGCCGGTGGCGCGCTGGCTGCGCCACCAGCTGCAGGAACGCGATCTGCAGGCCGACGGCGGATGCGGCGCCCTGGAACTGGAAACCACCGGCGATCCCGCCACGCTGGCCCGGCTGGCGGGCCTGCTGCTGGGCGGCGACTTCCAGGCCGCGCAGACGCCGCCCGCCTGGCGCTGAACGCGCCGGCGTTTGATCCGGCGCAGCCCGGACGGGCCCGATTTGACGAATAATCGGTGTGGGACGGTCGCTTGACGCCCGCCCCGGTCCCGCGCCCGCCGCGCGGGCTGGAGTCGCCAGGGCCGCGCCGGACGCGCCCGCGACAGACGAGGAGACGCGCCATGAAACGCATCCTGATACCCGTGGACGGATCGCAGCACGCGCTGCACGCCGTCCAGGCGCTGCTGGAAGCGCGCCGCTACGATCCCGTGGCGCAGGTCGAGCTGCTCAACGTGCAGGTGCCGCTGCACGCGGGCAAGATCGGCCGCGGCCTGACCCAGGAAGAAATCGATGCCTATCACCTGCGCGAATCGCGCGACGCGCTGCGCGAACCCGCCGCGCTGCTGCACTCGGCGGGGCTGCCCTGCACCGAGCACACCGAGATCGGTCCCATCGCCGAAACCATCGCGCGCGTGGCGCGCGATACCCGCGCCGACGAGATCTACATGGGATCGCGCGGCCTGGGCTCGGTATCCGCGCTGCTGATGGGTTCGGTGGCCACCAAGGTCCTGCATCTGACGGCCCTGCCCGTCACCCTGATCAAGTGAACGCGCAAGCGCCGCAACAAGGAGCATCCATGCTGAACCTGCTCGTTCCCGTCGACGGTTCCGACAACGCCAACCGCGCCGTCCTGCACGCGCGCGCGCTGGCCGCCGGCGCGCCGTCCGCCCGCGTCCACCTGCTCAATGTCCAGACGCCGCCGCGCGGCCGCGCCGGCCTGTCCAGCCTGATCACGCAGGACATGATCGACGAGTTCTATCTGCGCGAAGGCCAGGAGGCCGCCGACGAGGCCCGCAAGCTGCTCGACGACGCCGGCATCGACTACACCAGTCATGTGGAATTCGGCAATCCGGCCGTGGCGATCAACGCCTATGCGCGCGAACACGGCTGCCAGCGCATCATCATGGGCAGCCGCGGCAATGGCGCGCTGACCGGCCTCCTGGTCGGCTCGGTCGCCAATCAGGTACTACAGCTGGCCGACGCGCCGGTCACGCTGATCCGTTGACGCGGGCGGCGGGCAGACGCAGCGTCACGCGCAGCCCGCCCAGCGGCGACTCCCCGGCGAGCACGTCGCCGCCATAGCTGCGCGCGAGATCGCGCGCGATATCCAATCCCAGCCCCGATCCCGGCCGCTGCTCGTCCAGCCGAGTGCCGCGCTCGAAGATGCGCTCGCGCTCGTCCTCGGGAATGCCCGGGCCGTCGTCATCGATATGAATCAGCAACATGCCGTCGCCGCCACGCTCGGCGGTGACGCGCAGGCGCCGGGTCGCCCATTTGCAGGCATTGTCCAGCAGATTGCCCGCCATCTCCTGCAGGTCCTGCTCATTGCCGCGAAACGCCAGATCCGCCGGAAAGGCCGGCATATCGACATCCAGCCCGCGCTGCGCATGCAGACGGCGCATGACGCGCAGCAGCGCCTCAAGCGGCGGCCGCAGCGGCGTGCGCCCCTCGATCGCGCCGGCCGCCGCCGCGGCCCGCGCACGCGCCAGATGATGATCGACCTGGCGCTGCGCCAGCGCGGCCTGCTCGCGCACCAGCGCCGCCAGCGGGCTGTCCTCGCGCGCGGCGGCATTGGCCAGGATGCTCAAGGGCGTCTTGACCGCGTGCGCCAGGTTGCCGGCCTGCGTGCGCGCGCGCTGGACCATGTCGGCGTTGACCGCCAGCACGCGGTTGAAGTCCTCGACCAGCGGTTGGATCTCGCTGGGAAAACTTCCCTCGATCGGGGTGACGCCACCGGCGCGCTGCGACGCCAGCTGCGCGCGCAACCGCGCCAGCGGCCGCAGCCCCACCAGCACCTGCACCACGGCCGCCGCCGTCAGGCCCGCCGCCAGCGCGCCCAGCGCGATCAGCAGCATATGGTTGAAGCGCCCCACGGGCTCGGCCAGCGCGGCCGTGTCGGCCGCCACGGCCAGCCGGAGCGCGCCGGACTCCGACTCTTCCGGCTTGAGCGTGCGCGTCAGCGTCGTGAGCCGGTGCCGCTCGGGACCGGCGATGTCGTAGGCGCCATCGACCGCCCCGTCGGGCAAGGCCAGCGTCTGGTCCCACAGCGACCGCGAGCGCGCGGCCCCGGGCATCACCGTGCGCCCCTGGTCGTCCAGGCGGTCGATCTGCCAATACAGCCCGGACAGCGGCTGTCCCAGCCGGGGGTCGCTCAGCGGCGTCACGCTCAGCGCGCCGTCGGGCGCGACATTGACCGCCGCGGTCAGCTGGTTCAGGTGCAGGACCAGCTCGGCGCGCAGCTGCTCGGCCACGTGCTGGCGGAACAGATTGCCCAGACCCCAGCCGGCCAGCGCCACGGTGGCCAGGATCCAGGCCAGCGTGCCCGCCAGCAGGCGCCAGCGCAGCGAGCCGGGCGCGCGCGCAGCGCTCATTCCGTCCTCACCAGCCGATACCCCAGGCCACGCACGGTTTCGATGGTGTCGGGCGGCAGCTTCTTGCGCAGCCGGCCGATGAAGACCTCGATGGTGTTGGAATCGCGGTCCTGGTCCTGCGCGTAGATGTGCTCGTTCAGCTCGGCGCGCGAGACCACCTCGCCGGCGCGCTGCATCAGCACGGCCAGCACCTTGAATTCATGGCTGGTCAGCGACAGCGCCTGGCCGTCCACGGTGACGCGGGCCTGGCGCGTGTCCAGCATGATCGGGCCGCAGCGCCATTGCGCGCTGGTGTGGGCGCTCTGGCGCCTGAGCAGGGCGCGCAGCCTCGCCAGCAGCTCTTCCATGTGGAAGGGCTTGGTCAGGTAGTCGTCGGCGCCGGCGTCGATGCCGGCGACCTTCTCGTGCCAGTTGTCGCGCGCGGTCAGGATCAGCACCGGCATGCCCAGCCCCGCCGCGCGCCATTTCTTCAGCACCGTCAGGCCGTCCATCACCGGCAGCCCCAGGTCCAGCACCACCAGGTCATAGGTTTCGACCTCGCCCAGGTAGTGCGCGCGTCCGCCATCCGCCGCGCTGTCCACCAGATAGCCCGCCTGGCCCAGCGCCTCGGACAGCTGCGCTGACAACGTGGGTTCGTCTTCCACCACGAGGATCCGCATCAGTGTTTGCCCCGGAATTGAATGTCGCGCCCCTTCACGCCCAGCACCTTGCCGTCGCGCGCGTCGATTTTCATCTTGATCAGCCCGCCGCCGCTCTGCAGCAGCCGGATCTCGTAGATGAATTCGCCATCATCCTCTTCGAACTCGACCTTGACCACCTGGCCAGGATAATCGCGCTCGACCCGGTCCAGCACGTCGCGCAGCGGCAGGATCTTGCCATCCTGCAAGGCCTGGCGCGCACGGTCGTGGTCGTCCTCGCCGGCCGTGCCCAGGCCCGGACCCGCGGCCAGGACCACGGCCAGGGCGGCGCCGCACAGCCAGAGGCCGGGGCGCGCGATCGGATAGCGGCCAGCGCCGCGCAGATTGAAGGAAAACATGAGGTTCTTATACCGCGTCCAGGATGAACGGCGGGTGAACGGCCGCTTCAGAAAGGGTTCATGGCCTCTTGCGAATAATGCGTTCCGTGGCCGATCTCGCGCCATGCCCCTCATCAAGGAGACCCACTCATGACCTCGATCCGCAACACTTTCGCCGCGCTTGCCCTGGGCGCCGCCACGCTGGCCGGCTCCGCCGCCTACGCCCAGACCGCGCCCCAGCCCGCGGCCGCTCCCGCCGCCGCGGCCCCCGTCGCCACGGCCCAACCCCAAACGTTCCTGACCGTGCGCCAGGTCTACGACACGCTGACCAGCGCCGGCTACCGCAATATCACCGAGATCGAACTGGAACATGGCCGCTACGACGTGAAGGCCGACAACCCGCAGGGCCAGCGCGTGAAGCTGCGCGTGGACGCGCAGAACGGCGCCGTGCTGCGCAGCCGCCTGAAGGATTGAGGCGGCGTTTCCCCCGGGGCGGGCGGCGCCGGCGCAGCGCCGCCCCCGCGCCGTCCCCGGCGCTCCCCTTTGACTGTCCGCGCCCGTCCCGCCCTCCCGGGCGGCCTTCTTCGATGGAAGTCATCATGAAAACCCGTACCGCCCTGGGCGGTTTCCTGATCGTCCTCACGCTCGCCTGGGCCTGCGACGTATTCGTCCTGCAAGCCGCGCCCGCCGGCGCCTGGCCCTGGGTTCTGCAACGACAGGCCCTGTACCTGACGGGCATCTGGTCCATCGCGCTGATGGCGCTGATCATGCTGCTGGCGTTGCGCCCGGCCTGGCTGGAGCGACCGCTGGGCGGCATGGACCGGGTCTACCGGCTGCATAAGTGGGCGGGCATACTGGCCGTCGGCGCCGGCGCCGCGCACTGGCTGATCAAGTTGGCCGGCGGTCCCATGAAATCCCTGCTGGGCACGCAGGGCCGGCCCGCGCGCGACCTGACGCTGGCCCTGTTCGAAGGCAGCCGCGGCATCGCCAAGGACCTGGGTGAATGGTCGATCTATGCGCTGCTGCTGATGCTGGCGCTGACACTATGGCGCCGCTTTCCCTATCACGCATGGCGCCTGATCCATCGCGTCATGCCCGCGCTGTTCCTGGTGCTGGCCTTCCACGCCGTGGCGCTCGCGCCCGCCGGCTACTGGACCGGCATCACCGGCCTGCTGCTCGTCCCGCTGCTGGCGGCCGGCGCCTGGAGCGCCGGCGTGGCGCTGGCCGGCCGCATCGGCCACGGTCGCCGCAGCCACGGACGCATCACGGCGCTGGAGCACAAGCGCGACGGCGTGCTGGAAGTCGAATGCCGCCTGGACGCGGGCTGGCGCGGCCACCAGGCGGGACAGTTCGCCTTCGTGCGCTTCGACCGCCGCGAGGGCGCGCATCCGTACACCATCGCCAGCGCGCCCAGGCCGGATGGCGCCATCCGCTTCGAAATCAAGGCGCTGGGCGACTACACCTCGCGGCTTCCCGGCGCGCTGCGCGTGGGCCAGCCGGTGGAGGTCGAAGGCCCCTACGGCTGCTTCCAGCTCGACGCCGACGCGGGCGCGCCGCAGGTCTGGGTCGCGGGCGGCATCGGCGTCACGCCCTTCCTGGCCTGGCTGGACACCCTGGCCGCCGACCCGAGCCGTGCGCCCAGCGCGCAACTGCACTACTGCGTGCGCGACGCGGCCGCCGATCCCTTCGCCGCCACGCTGCGGGAACGCTGCGCGGCCCTGCCCTCGATCCAGCTGAACATCCATGACGCGGCCCGGGGACAGCGGCTGGACGCGACGCAGCTGACGCTGGATTCGGCCCCGGGACATGCCGCCCAGGTCTGGTTCTGCGGTCCCGCCGGACTGGCGCGCAGCCTGCGCGACGGCCTGCGACGGCTGGGCCGGACCGACGTGCGCTGGCACCAGGAAGCGTTCCAGATGCGTTAGCATCGAAGACGGCCCCGCGCGTCAAGGCGGGGCCGCTGCGCCGCTCGCCGCGCCGGCGGACTGCTCCGTTTTCCGCAGGATTTCCGGCAACGCGATCGGCTTTGCTTGCGCTGGGTCAAACCCGTCCCGTCCTCGAGGCCCGATCCGCTCGCGATCGGGACGACAATAGATCCATCCCGGCAAGCCCGAGGCCCGGACCCCGTCCCGGCGGTCCGCGGCGGGCGGCCAGCAACCCTCTACCCGAAAATCTGGAGGCATGTATATGGTGTTCAAGAAACTCTGCGTCGCGGCGATCCTGGCGGTGGCTTCGGCCCCGGTGCTGGCGGCCGAATGCTCGGTCGACATCGCGGGCAATGACCAGATGCAGTTCGACAAGAAGGAAATCACCGTCAGCAAGAGCTGCAAGCAGTTCACGGTGAACCTGAAGCATCCCGGCAAGCTGGCCAAGAACGTCATGGGCCACAACTGGGTGCTGACCAAGACGGCCGACATGCAGGGCGCGGTGAACGACGGCATGGCCGCCGGCCTGCCCTCCGACTACGTCAAGAAGGATGACGCCCGCGTCATCGCCCACACCAAGGTGATCGGCGGCGGCGAATCGGATTCCGTGACCTTCGACGTGAGCAAGCTCGCGGCTGGCCAGGACTACACCTACTTCTGCTCCTTCCCCGGCCACTTCGCCATGATGAAGGGCACGCTCAAGCTGGTCGACTGACCCGCCCGCGTCTCGCGGCGCCCCGTCCTCCCGGCCCCCGGCCGGAAGCGCGGGGCGTTTTGCCGTCCGGCGCCTGCCCCTACAATGGCCGCTCCCATGATCCCGGGCACGGCCCCACACGCAGGAGCGAACATGAGCAAGGAAAAAGTAGCGATCGTCACCGCCGGCGGCAGCGGCATGGGCGCGGCCGCGGCGCGCAAGCTGGCGGCCGATGGCTTTCGCGTCGCCATCCTGTCCTCGTCGGGCAAGGGCGAGGCCCTGGCTGGAGAACTGGGCGGACTGGGCGTGACCGGCTCGAACCGCTCGCCCGAGGACCTGGCGCGCCTGGTCGAGACGGTGATGGCCAAGTGGGGCCGCATCGACGCGGTGGTCAACAGCGCCGGCCATGGCCCCAAGGGTCCGCTGCTGGAGATCAGCGACGCCGACTGGCAGCTGGGCATGGAGTTCTACCTGCTCAACGTCGTGCGCATCACGCGCCTGGTGGCCCCGATCATGCAGGCGCAGCGGTCCGGCGCCATCGTCAACATCTCCACCTACGCCACCTTCGAGCCCGAGGCGCTGTTCCCGACCTCCGGCGTGTTCCGCGCCGGCCTGGCCGCCTTCACCAAGGTGTTCTCGGACGAGTACGCGGCGCACAACGTGCGCATGAACAACGTGCTGCCCGGCTTCATCGACAGCCTGCCCGAAAAGGAAGAGCGCCGCTCCCGCATTCCGATGGGCCGCTACGGCACGGCCCAGGAAGTGGCCGACCTGATCGCCTTCCTGGCCTCGGACGCTTCGTCCTACATCACCGGCCAGAACATCCGCATCGACGGCGGCATCACCCGTTCGGTCTAATCCAGTCGGCTGTCCCCGAGCGTCCGCCCGGCGCGGCGCGGGGGACGGCTCATCCTTTGGATGGCGCTCATCCGTCTGGCGGTATTGAAGCGCAGGCGCGCCCGTCGTTACCTTAGGGTTCCGCTTCCCGACGAAGGCGCCCTCCATGCCCGCGACGCCGTCCATGGCGCCCGCCACGGCGCCGGCCGACTATCCCCCGCCCAACGCCGGCCAGGCCTCGCGCTTCCTGGCCCAGGCCACTTTCGGCGCCACGCCGGCGGATATCGCCGCCGTCATGCGCGACGGCTATGCCGCGTGGCTGGACGCGCAGCTGGCCATGCCGCCATCGCAGACGCATTTCGACTGGCTGCTGCAACAGGGCAGGAACACCGAGGAATACAAGGGCAACGGCATCAACGCGCCGCTGGACGCCACGCTGTGGCGCAAGTTCATCAGCGCCCCCGACCAGGTGCGCACCCGCGTCGCCTTCGCGTTGTCCGAGATCTTCGTGGTGAACGTGGCGTCCATCACCGCGTCCTGGCCGCTGTTCGGCGCGGCCGGCTTCATGGACCTGCTGGCCGAACATGCGTTGGGCGACTACAGGAGCCTGCTCGCCGCCGTCAGCCGCAACCTGTCCATGGGCTGCATGCTGACCTTTCGCGGCAGCCGCAAGGAAGACCCGCGCACCGGCCGCCATCCCGACGAGAACTACGCGCGCGAGGTCATGCAGCTGTTCAGCATCGGCCTGCTGCAACTGCATCCCGACGGCACGCCCCGCCTGGAAGGCGGCGCGCCGGTGGAAACCTATACGAACGCCGACGTCCAGGGCCTGGCCCGGGTCTTCACCGGCTGGGACCTGGATGGCCCCGAAACCGACGTGGAATTCCACCGCCGGCCGATGAAGCTCGACCCCACGCTGCATTCGATGGCGGAAAAGCGTTTCCTGGGCGTCGTCATTCCGGCCGGCACGGGCGGCCCGCAGTCGCTGGCGCTGGCCATGGACGCGATCTCGGCCCATCCCAACGTCGGCCCCTTCATCGGCGCGCAGCTGATTCAACGGCTGGTCGCCAGCAATCCCAGCCCGGCCTACGTGGCGCGCGTGGCGGCGGTCTTCGCCGACGACGGCCTGGGCGCGCGCGGCAACCTGAAGGCCGTGACGCGCGCCGTGCTGCTCGACCCGGAGGCGCGCTTTCCCGACCTGGCCTCGCCCCATTGGGGCAAGGTGCGCGAACCCATCCTGCGCTTCTCCGGCTGGGCGCGGGCCTTCGGCGCGCGCTCGAGCAACGGCGCCTGGGCCATGCCCGACACCAGCGACAACACCATCCGGCTGGCGCAAAGCCCGATGCGCGCGCCCAGCGTGTTCAACTTCTTCCGGCCGCGCTACACGCCCGCCGCCACCGAGCTGGCGCGCCAGGGCCTGGCCGCGCCGGAATTGCAGATCACCGACGAAACCAGCATCGCCGGCTACCTGAACTTCCTCGCCATCTACGCCGATAGGGGCTGGGAAGACCTGCAGACCGACTACGCCGCCGAGCTGGCGCTGGCCGGCGATCCCGATGCGCTGGTCGCCCATGTCGCGCTGCTGCTGGCGGGCGACGCCTTCAGCGAGGCGACGGCGCGACGGATCGCGACGGCGCTGCGCGACATCCCGCCCGAGCGGCCGCGCGACCGCGTGCGCGCCGCCATCGTGCTGGTGGCGGCCTCACCCGAATACCTGGTGCAGAAATGACTGCGACACGACATGCCGATGCCGGCCGGCGCGCTTTCCTGCTGCGCGCCTGCGCGCTCGGAGCGGCGGGCGCCGCGGCGCCGCTGGCCGCCAACCTGGCGGCGCTGGGCGCGGCCGCGGCGCATGAAGCGCCCGCCGGCTCCTACAAGGCGCTGGTCTGCGTGTTCCTGTACGGCGGCAACGACCCATACAACACCATCGTGCCGTATGACGAGGCCTCGCACCGCGCCTACGCCGCCGCGCGCGCCGACATCGCGCTGCCGCGCGAGTCGCTGCACGCCACCGTCCTGGGCAACGGGCCGGAGGCCAACGGCATGCGCTTCGCGCTGGCCCCATCGCTGGCGCCGCTGGCGCCCCTGTACGCGCGCGGGCGCATGGCCGTGGCGCTGAACGTCGGTCCGCTGGTCGCGCCCACCAGCAAGGCCGACTATGTGGCCGGCAAGGCGGCGCTGCCGCCCAAGCTGTTCTCGCACAACGACCAGCAGTCGTACTGGCAGGCGCTGGCGCCGGAAGGCGCGTCGTCCGGCTGGGCCGGACGCCTGACCGATCTGCTGCTGGCCGGCTCGGCCACATCGGGCATGGCGGGCGTCACCGCCGGCGGCAACACGGTGCTGCTGGCCGGCCGCCATTCCTCCGGCTATCGCGTCGGTCCGCTGGGATCGACCGCCATCGACCTGCTGCGCCACGGGCTCTACGGCTCCGAAGCCTGCACCGCGCTGCTGCGCGATCTGATCACCGCGCCGCGCCCGCACCTGATGGAAAGCGAGCTGGCGGCCATCGCCCTGCGCTCGATCGCCACGGACGCGCGCCTGCGCGATGCGCTGGCCGCCGTGCCGCCACCGCCCAGCTTCGCCGGCGTCGATCCGCCGCTGGCGGGGCAGCTGCGCATCGTGGCCCGCATCATCGCCGCGCGCCGGCCGCTGGGCGCGCGCCGCCAAGTGTTCTTCGTGTCCCAGAACGGCTATGACAACCACACCGGCCTGCGCGACGACCATCCCGCCCTGCTGCGCGAACTGGGCCAGGCGCTGGCGGCCTTCCAGGCGGAACTGGACAGGATGGGGATGGCCGATCAGGTGACCACCTTCACCGCTTCCGAATTCGGCCGCACCCTGGGTTCGAACGGCAACGGCTCGGACCACGGCTGGGGCGGACATCACCTGGTGCTTGGCGGCGCGGTGCGGGGCGGGCGCTGCTATGGCGCGCATCCCGATATCGCGCTGGACGGGCCGGGCTTCGTCGACAACGGCCGCCTGCTGCCGGACATGGCGGTGGAACAGCTGGGCGCCGAGCTGGGCGCGTGGTTCGGCGCTGGCCGCGACGAACTGGCGCTCGCCTTTCCCAATCTGTCGCGCTTCGGCCCCGGGCCGGAGGGCCTGCTGCCCGCGCCCGACAGGGCCGCCTAGGCCAGATCGATCACAGCCCGCCCGCCATCAGACGCTCGCTGTCGACCAGGCGCTTCCAGCGCGCGGCCTCGCTTTCAACGAACCGCGCCAGCTCCTCGGACGAACCGCGCCGGACCTCAGCGCCCTGCTCCGCGATCTTGGCGGCCACGCCGGCATCCGCGAGCGCCTGATTCAATGTCGTATTCAGCCTGCTCGCCACCGACGCATCCAATCCCGCCGGCGCGAACACCGCATACCACTGCGGCACCTCGACGCCCGGCACGCCCGCTTCGGCCAGCGTGGGCAGGTTCGGCAGCGAGGCCAGCCGTTTCGGACCAGCCACCGCCAGGGCGCGGATCTTGCCCGACTGAAGCTGGGGATACGCGCTGAACAGGCTGGGGAACATGACCTGTGTGACCCCGGCCAGCGTGTCGGTCATGGCCGGCGCCGAGCCTTTGTACGGCACATCCAGCATGTTCACGCCGGCGGCGCGGTTGAAGAGGACGCCGGCGACAGACGGCGCGGTGCCGGGGCCGGCCGATGCGTAGTTCAAGCCGTCGGGATGCTGCTTGCCATAGTTCACCAGACCGGCGACGTCTTCCACTCCCAGGCCGGCGTTCACCACCAGCAGCGTGGGCGAATCCGCCACGAAGCCGATGGGCGTGAAGTCCCGCACCGGATCGTAGCTCAGCCTTTGCAAGGCGGGATTGATGCCGTGCGTGCCGATGTAGCCCAGCATCAGGGTGTAGCCATCGGGCGCCTGCCTGGCCACATATTCCGAGGCGATGGCGCCCTGCGCGCCCGGCTTGTTCACCACCACGACGGTCTGGCCAAGCAGTTCGCCCATCTTCTGGCCAACGATGCGGGCCAGCACGTCATTGCCGCCGCCGGCGGCCGTGGGCACGACCATGGTGAGCATCCGCTCCGGATAGGCGGCGGATGCCGGCGTGGCGTTGAGCAGCAGCAAGGCCGCGGCGCAGGCCGCGGCGAAAGAACGGGAATGCATGGGAAGTCTCCTGTTTTTTTGATTGCCGGCCTCTACGGGACGGCGCGGGAAATGGGATTGGGCAGGTACAGCACCCCCTTCATGATCTTTCGCGCGGTGCGCACCAGACCGGCGCGCCGTATCGAGACGCCGTCGTCACCAAGCTCCACCTCGATATCCATCGCCCCCGACGGATGCTCGATGCGCACGCCACGGCTGCCAGCGGCCGGCTCCGGGCCGCCGAAGCCATGCGCCACCGTGCCCGGTATGAGAAATGCGCAGGCCACGCCCACCGCGCCGGTCGCGGCATGCGAGCGATGGCAGGACCGTGGCGTGAAATAACGCGAACGCAGCGCCATGGGCTGCGCGCCCGGCGCCAGCAGCACGGGCTTGGGAAGCACGCTGTCGCGGACATCGCCCAGCCCCATGCGTCGGCCCGCCTCCAGGCGCACCGCCTCGATCCGCGCCATCAGGGCCGGATTGGCGTCCAGCTCCGCCGGCGTCTCGTCGCCGCGCGCGCCCAAGTCCGAGGCCCGCATCAGCGCCATCGGCATGGCGGCATCGATCAGCGTGACGCGCAGGCCATCGATGTCGTCCTGCCGCTGCCCGGAAGGGAACAGGCCGCCAGTCACCGCGCCCCAGGCATCCAGGAAGTTCAGCCGGACAGGCGCCGCCGTGCCGGCCACGCCGTCGATGCGCGCGGCGCCTTCGTAGGTCAGCCGGCCGCCCGGCGTCTGCACGATCGCCTCGATCACCGATCCCGTGTTGACATTGTGGACCCGCACCGAGGTCACGCCATCGTTGGCCGCGAGCAGCCCTTCATCGATGGCGAAAGGCGCGGCGCCGGACAGCATGTTGCCGCAGTTGGGCCGCAGGTCCACGCTGGCCTGGTCCACCGACACCTGCGCGAACAGGTAGTCGATATCGCAGCCGGGACGGCGCGAACGCGACACGATGGCGACCTTGCTGGTAAGGCTGTTGCCGCCGCCCAGGCCATCGACCTGCAGCGCATGCGGCGACCCCATCGCGGTCAGCAGCAAGCGGTCGCGCTCGGCTGGATCGGCGGGCAGCCAATCCGCCAGGAAGAAAGGGCCGCGCGACGTGCCGCCGCGCATCAGGACGCAAGGGATGATCGTTTCCATGGCTGCCATTCTGCGCAGGGCGGGCTAATATTTGAATTGCAATTTACGGATGGATTAATGCATGGGACGCATCAATTTCGATCTCCAGGAACTGCAGGCCTTCGTGGCGGTGGCGGAACGCGCCAGCTTCCGCGCGGCCGCCGAGGATCTCCATCTGTCGCAACCGGCCTTGAGCCGGCGCGTCGACAAACTGGAGGCGCAGTTGGGCGCGAAGCTGCTGGAGCGCACCACGCGCCGCGTGTCCCTCACGAATATCGGACGAGTCTTTCTCGAACGCGCCCGGACGGCCATCGACGAGCTGGAAAGCGCGGTGCTCAGCATTGGCGACCTGGCCACGCAACGGGAGGGACTGATCACCGTGGCCTGCGTGCCCTCGGTGGCGTACTACTTCCTGCCGACCATCATTCACGAGTATTCGCTGCGCTTTCCCCGCATCCGCGTGCGCATCATTGACGAAACGGCCAACACGGTGCTCAACAGCGTCGTATCGGGCCGTGCCGATTTCGGCATCAGCTTCTTCGGCACCCAGGAACCCGACGTGGACTTCAAGGCCGTGCTGCGCGAAGACTTCGTGCTTGCCGTTCGCAACGACCACCCGCTGTCGCGCCGCCGCAGCATCACCTGGGATGAGCTGGCGGGCGAGCGCTACATGACCGTGGCCAAGGAAAGCGGCAACCGGCTGCTGATCGACGACGCGCTGGCCAAGAGCGGCAAGCGCACGGTCAGCGCTTATGAAGTCAGCCATGTCATGACGCTGCTCGGCCTGGTGGAAGCCGGACTGGGCGTCGCCGCCGTGCCGCGACTGGCCATGCCGCTGAAAGGACATTCCACGCTGGCCAGCGTGCTGCTGGAACAGCCCAGGGTCACTCGCAGCCTTGGCCTGATCTCGCGCCGAGGCCGCCCGCTGGCGCCGGCGGCGCAACAGTTATATAACCTGATTGACCAGACTGGAAAATCAGCCAAGCGCAAACCCTCTCCCCGGCCGTCCTCCCCATGAACCTCATCTGCCTGGCCTTGCAACCCGCCACCGAAGACGATCTGCCTTTCCTGCTGACGCTGCGCAAGGCGACCATGACAGAACACCTGGACCGCGCGGGCGTCCCTCAAGACGACGAGCATCATCTGGCGCGCATCCGTCACCACTTCAGCGACGCGCAGATCGTCTGGTTCCATGGCCGGCCCGCCGGCCTGTTCAAGGCGCATCGCGATCCCGCCGGCTGGCGCCTGGTGCAGATCCAGATCGATCCCGCGTTCCAGGGCCAGGGGCTGGGCCGCCGCCTGCTGGCCGGCCTGCTGGAACAGGCCGACGCCGAGGGCGCGCCGGTGACGCTGTCGGTGCTGGACGGCAACCCCGCGCGCCGGCTCTACGAGGCGATGGGCTTCACGGCCCAGGAAACCCGGGGCCAGGAAATCGAGATGCGCTACACGCCCCGAGCGCCGCGCGCGCCCCTGGCCACATCCGCGGCCCGCTCGGCGGCGTGAACCGCGCCGGTCCGGATTTTTTTTTCCGGACGTGGAATAAGCAAGGAGCGGGCAGCGTCTATCCCAGGCAGTCCCCAACCCAACTCTTTCCGCGAGGCACACCATGCGCAAACCCACCGCAGCCCTGCTGGCCCTGGCCGGCGCCGCCCTGTTCTCGGCCGCCGTCCAGGCCCAACCCGTCAAGGCCAAGGACGGCGTCCTGGTCAACGAAGCCGGCATGACCCTCTACACCTTCGACAAGGACGCGGGCGGCAAGAGCGCCTGCAACGACCAGTGCGCCAAGATCTGGCCGCCCGTCATGGCCGCCGCCGACGCCAAGGCCTCCGGCGACCTCACCATCATCACCCGCGACGACGGCGGCAAGCAGTGGGCCTACAAGGGCAAGCCGGTCTATCTGTACAGCAAGGACGCCAAGGCCGGCGACAAGAGCGGCGACAACTTCAAGGATGTGTGGCACGCGGCCAAGCCCTGATCCCATCGCGCCCTCCGATCCATGCGCGCCGAAGACGAAGCCGCGATCCTCGCCTGCATTCCCAGCCTGCGCCGCTATGCGCGCGGGCTGGCGGGCGATCCGCAGCGCGCCGACGATCTGGTCCAGGACACGCTGGAACGCGCCTGGAGCCGCTACTCGCGCTGGCAACGGCGCGGCGAGCTGCGCGCATGGATGTTCGGCATCATGCACAACCATTTCGTCGACGGCCTGCGCGCCAGCCGGCGGCAGGCCGAGCTGACGCCCGTGGACGAGCTGCCCGAGGTGCCGGTGCGCGCCACCCAGTCCGACGGGCTGGAAGTGCGCGACCTGGACCGCTGCCTGCGGGCGCTGCCGCCCGAACAGCGCGAGGTGCTGCTGCTGGTCTGCGTCGAGGAGCTGTCCTACCAGGACACCGCGCAAGTCCTGGACGTGCCGATCGGCACGGTGATGTCGCGCCTGTCGCGCGCCCGAGAACGGCTGGGCGCGCTGCTGCAAGGACGCGAATCCGCCACCAGGCTACATCGTGTGAAATGACATGAACGACAAACGCCTGCATGCCCTACCGTCCATGGGCAGCCCCATCGCCGAGGCCGACCTGCACGCCTACGCCGACGGCCAGCTCGCGGCTGCGCGCCGAGCGGAGGTCGAGACCTTCCTGGCCGCGCATCCGCAGGACCGCGCCCGCGTGGACGCATGGCAGGCGCAGCGCCAGGCGCTGCGCTCCCTGCTCGACCCGGTGCTGGACGAGCCGCTACCGCTGCGCCTGCCGCTGGCGCCGCCGGCGCGCGCCTGGCCCTGGCGCGCGCTGGCCGCCGGCATCGCCGTGGCGGTGTTCAGCGGCGGCGCGGCCTGGATCGCGCGCGGCGAGCTGGACCACGACCGGATCCGCGCGGCGCTGGCCGCCGCGGCCCAGACGCCCGAGCGCGCGGCGGCCAGCTATGCGCAGCGCGCCGCCGTGGCGCACGCGGTCTACGCGCCCGACATGGGCCGGCCGGTTGAAGTCGGCGGCGACAACGAAAAGGCCCTGGTGACCTGGCTGACCAAGCGGCTGGGCGCGCCCGTCAGCGCGCCCTCGCTGTCCGCGCTGGGCTATGAGCTGGTCGGCGGCCGCCTGTTGCCCGGCGGCGCCGGCCCGGTGGCGCTGTTCATGTACGGCGCGCCCGACGGGCAGCGCCTGACCCTGTACGTCACGCGCGAGGCCGCCGGCGGCCAGACCGCCTTCCAGTTCACGCAGGAAGGGCCGGTACGCGTGTTCTATTGGGCCGAGGGCCCGTTCGGCTACGCGCTGTCGGGCGCCGTCAGCCGGGAAGAACTGCAACGGGTGTCGCTGGAAGTCTACCGACAGCTGCAGGGCTGACATCGCGCCACGCGTCGCTCGCGGCGCCGTATCCGGCCGGCGCGCGGAGGCGCCGGCATGGACCGGTCCTAGCCGCCGCGCGCCTCGTGCAGCATGCGCAGCGTGATCTTGCTGACCTCGGCCCGGCTCATGCCGATGTGCGCGCGCAGCAGGCGCGAGGCCTCGTCCACCCGGCGCGCCAGCACCGCGCTCAGGATGGCGCCATGTTCCTCGTAAGTGGCGTCGATGCGGAAGTCCTTGGTGAAATCCAGCCGGCGCACGATGCGGATCTTCTCGGTCACGTCACGATGCACCTGAGCCATTTCCGGATTGCCCGCCGCCTCGACCAGCGCGCAGTGGAAAGCCTCGTCCAGCTCGGCCACCCGCCGGCCATCCAGCAGGCGCCGCTGCGGCGGCGCGTGCCAGATGTCGCGCAGGGCCTCCAGCAGATCCTCCCCGTCCGCGCGCTCGCGCGCGCACAGGCGTTCCACCGCCGCCAGTTCCAGCACGATGCGCAGATCGTACAGCGCCTCGAAGCGCTCGAAGTCGAAGGGCCGCGCCTGCCAGCCGCTGCGCGGGCTGGCGAGCACGAAGCCCTCGCGCTCCAGCCGCGCCAGGCCCAACCGCACCGGCGTGCGGCTCACGCCCAGCCGCGCCGCCAGGTCGGTCTCGGTGAAGCGCTCGCCGGGCAGCAGCCGGAAGCTGAACAGATCGTCCTTTATCAGCTGATAGGCCTGGTCGGCCAGGGATGCCCCCAGCGCCAGCGCGGGTCGCAGGCTCAGGCTACCGTGCATGGCGCATCCTCCGCCAGGACGACCAGCGGATCGCCGGCGTTCACGGGCTTGCCCGGCACGCAGCGGATCGCGGTCACGACGCCGGCGGCCGGCGCGATGACGGACAGCTCCATCTTCATGGCCTCGACCACCACCAGCGTGTCGCCCGCCGACACGCTCTGGCCGACCTCGACCGGCACCTTCCACACATTGCCGCACATGTCGGCGCTGACCAGCCGCTCGCCCTCGCGCAGCTCGGCCTGCGCTTCCGGGGCGGCTTCCGGCCCGGCCGGCGGCGGCGCCACATCCTCGCTCCGCCACAGCGCGACTTCCGCGTCGAAGGCGCTTTTCTGGCGCGTCTGGAAGGCGGCGATGCTGGTCGCCTGCTCGGCCAGGAAGCGCTGATGCGCGGCGAAGTCGAACACTTCCTCCTCGATGCGGACGCTGGCCCGGCCGTGGCGGAAGTCTTCGCGCAAGACGTCCAGCTCGGCCTCGCTGACGGGATAAAAGCGCACCTGGTCGAAGAAGCGCAACAGCCAGGGCTTGCCGTCCTGGAACACCGGATTCCTCATGAACGTGTTCCAGATCGGCAGGCTGCGCCCCACCAGCTGGTAGCCGCCCGGCGAGTCCATGCCGTAAATGCACATGTACACGCCGCCGATGCCGACGGTGCCTTCGGCCGTGTAGGTGCGCGCCGGGTTGTACTTGGACGTCAGCAGCCGGTGGCGCGGATCGATCGGCACGGCGCAGGGCGCGCCCAGGTAGACATCGCCCAGCCCCATCACCAGATAGCTGGCGTCGTACACGATGCGCCGCACCTCGTCGCGCGAGGCCAGGCCGTTGATGCGCTGGATGAAGTCCACGTTGTTCGGCAGCCAGGGCGCGCTGGCGCGCACGGTCTCCTGGTAGCGTCGCACCGCGCCCAGCGTGGCGCTGTCCTCGAAGGCCAGCGGCAGGTGGACCACGCGCGTGGGCACCTTGAGCGTGGCCACGTCGGCCAGTCCGGCCTCGATCTCCAACAGCCGCGCGATCAGCGCGTCCTGGCGGATCAGGCGGCTGTCGTAGCGGATCTGCAGGGAACGCACGCCCGGCGACAGCTCCCGCACGCCGGCCACCGGCCGCTCGCGCAGCGCCTCCATCAGCAGGTGGATGCGCATGCGCAGCGCCAGGTCCAGCACGTTGTCGCCGTACTCCAGCAGCAGGTAGCCGTCGCCCGCCTGGCGGTAGGCGACCGACGGTCGCGTCCCTTCGGCCGGCAACGCGGCGATGATGGTCTCGGACGCGGTGGCGCGGGCCGGCGCGCCGATGGACGCGGCGGCGGGCATGGCTGGCGCCGCAGCGCTCAGCTCGCGCAGGCTGTGGTCCTGCGCCGCCTCCAGCGCCACCGCCTGTTCATAGTCCATGCGCACGAAGCGGATGCGGTCGCCCGGCTTGACCTGCCCCACCTTCCACAGCTCGGCCTTGGCGATCGTGACCGGGCAGACGAAGCCGCCCAGGCTGGGGCCGTCGCGGGTCAGGATCACGGGGCTGTCGCCGGTGAAGTTGATGCTGCCGATGGCGTATTCGCAGTCATGGATGTTGGACGGATGCAGCCCGGCCTCGCCGCCGCTCTCGCGCGCCCAGTCCGGCTTGGGGCCGGTCAGGCGCACGCCCAGGCGATTGGAGTTGTAGTGGACTTCCCAGTCGGCGGCGAAGAAGGCGTCGATGGCCTCCGGCTTGAAGAAGTCCGGCGCGCCATGCGGCCCGTAGAGCACGCCGATGCGCCAGGTATCGCCATAGGCCGGCACCAGCTCGGGCGGCGCGGCCTGCGGTTCGGCCTCGGGCGCGGCGGGCGCGCCCGGCAGCTCGGGACGCACGCGCGGCAGCATGTCGCCCACGCGCAGCGTGCGCCCGGCATGGCCTCCGAACTGTCCCAGCGCGAAGGTCGAGCGGCTGCCCAGGTAGACGGGCACGTCCAGGCCGTCGCGCACGGCCAGGTACATGCGGCAGCCCGACAGCGCGCGGCCCGTGGCCAGCACCTGGCCCGCGCGCACCGCCACCGGCCGCCACATCGGCACGGGCGCGCCGTCCAACGTGGCCGCGCATTGCGCGCCGGTCAGCGCGATGACGGCGTCGCCATGAAAGCGCAGCTTGGGGCCGGCCAGCGTGGCCTCGATGCCGGCGGCGTCCGGCGCGTTGCCGACGATGCGGTTGGCCAGCCGGAACGCGTAATCGTCCATCGGACCGGACGGCGGCACGCCGATATCCCAGTAGCCGGCCCGACCCGGATAATCCTGCACGCTGGTGTAGGTGCCGGCCTCCAGCACCTCGATCGCCGCGGGCCGGTACTCGAAGGTTTCCAGGAAGCGGGTGGACAGCTCGCCGGCCGCGAAGCGCGCGTCGGCCACGATCTGGCGCAGGTAGTCCAGGTTGGTGGCGATGCCGTGCAGGCGCGTGCGCGCCAGCGCGTCGGACAGCCGGGCCAGCGCCGTTTCGCGCGTGTCGCCATGCACGATCAGCTTGGCCAGCATGGGATCATAGTAGGCCGGCACCTCGGTGCCGGTCGCCACCCAGCCATCCACGCGCGGGCCCTCGGGAAAATAAACCTCGGTCAGCACGCCCGGCGAAGGCTGGAACTGGCGCAGCGGATCCTCGGCGTACAGCCGCACCTCGATGGACGCGCCGCGCGGCGCGCGCGACATGGCTTGCAGGTCCAGCGGTTCGCCCGCCGCCACGCGCAGCATGCACTCGACCAGGTCCAGGCCCGTCACCGCCTCGGTGACCGGATGCTCGACCTGCAGCCGCGTGTTGACCTCCAGGAAATAGAAGCTGTCGCGGGCCGGGTCGTAGATGAACTCCACCGTGCCGGCCGAGCGGTAGCCGACCGACTCGCCCAGCCGCACCGCCGCTTCGAGCAAGGCGGCGCGGGTGGCGGGCGGCAGGTTCGGGGCCGGCGTCTCCTCGATCACCTTCTGGTTGCGCCGCTGCACCGAGCAGTCGCGCTCGCCCAGCGCCAGCACGCGGCCCTGGCCATCGCCGAAGATCTGCACCTCGACGTGGCGCGCGTTGTCCACGTAGCGCTCGATGAAGGCGCCGCCGTCGCGGAAGAAATGCTCGCCCATGCGCTGCACGCTGTCGTAGGCCGCCGTCAGCTCGGCCTCGTTGTCGCAGCGCGACAGGCCGATGCCGCCGCCGCCCGCCGTGCTCTTGAGCATGACCGGATAGCCGATGCGCTCGGCCTGCGCCAGCGCCTCGCCCAGGCTGGACAGCAGCCCGGTGCCCGGCGTCATGGGCACGCCGGCCAGCGCCGCCAGCTCGCGCGAACGGTGCTTCAGGCCGAACTCGCGGATCTGCATGGGCGTGGGTCCGACGAAGGCGATGCCGGCGGCTTCGCAGGCCTCGGCGAATTCGGCGCTTTCGGACAGGAAGCCATAGCCGGGGTAGATGGCCTGCGCGCCCTGTTCGCGGGCGGCGGCCAGCAGCAGGTCCATGCGCAGATAGCTGTCGGCGGCTTTCTCGCCGCCCAGCGCGACGGCAGCGTCGGCCTCGCGCACATGGGCGGCATTGCGGTCGGCGTCGGAATACACCGCCACGCTGCGGATGCCCAGGCGCTTCAGGGTACGGATGGCGCGGACGGCGATTTCGCCTCGGTTGGCGATCAGAACGGTATCGAACACGTTGCGACTCCTGGAAAGAATTGGGGGGATCAGCGGACGGCGGGATTCAGGCTGGCCAGGTAGGCGCGCCAGCCGCCATGCGCCGTGATGTCGCTCGCGCCCTCCAGGCCGCGTGGCTCGCAGATGAAGCCCTTGACCTGCCGCCCGTCCTCCAGCTCCAGCGTGCCGATGCCCAGCGGCGGCGGGATCTCGGCGACGAAGCCGCCGAACGCGGCGAGCGGGATGTCCCACAGCTCGACCTCGATGGGCGCGCCATCGGCGCGCTTGGCCAGGCCCGGCTTGGGCGGCGTGGTGTTGGCCAGCGCATACAGCCGGTAGTCGCCCGCCGTGCGCGTCTTTTCCACCAAGACCGCATGGCGCGAACGGAGCTGATGGTTCAACGGCATGCCGCTGAGGTGCGCGCCCACCACGGCCACGCGCAGCATGCCCGGCGCCGGATCACGCGACGCCGGCGCGGCGGGCAGCGGCTTGCCGGTGGCGCCCAGCGGCAGGCCCAGGCGCGCCTGCCAGCGCCTGCCGAATTCGGCCAGCGCATGGTCCTGCCAGGCCAGGCCCAGCACGGTGATGCCGGCGGGCAGGCCGTCGCCGCGCATACCCGCCGGCAAGGCCAGCGCGCACAGGTCGGCCAGATTGGCGAAATTGGTATAGCGGCCCAGCCGCGAATTGAGCGCCAGCGGATCCTCGCGCAGCTGTGCGATGGTGTAGATGGACGGCGCGGTGGGCACCAGCAGCGCGTCCACGTCCGCCAGCGACTGCTGGATGACGCGCGCCAGCGCGGCGCGGCGGTATTCGGCCTGGAAGGCGTCCAGCGCGCTGTAGCGCCCGGCCTCTTCGACGATGCCGCGCACCACCGGGTCGATCGCGCCCGGCTGCTCGCGCCACAAGGCTTCGACCGCCGCGAACCGCTCGGCCACCCACGGCCCCTGGTACAGCAGCGCGGCCAGCTCGGCATAGGGCGAGAAATCGACGGTCCGCAGCTCGGCGCCGGTGGCTCGCACCTCAAGCAGCGCCGCGTCGAAGGCGGCCTCGGCCTCGGCGTCGCCGTGGAACTCCAGCTTGTCCGGCACCGCGAAACGCGGCCGCGCCGGCCAGGGACGGGCCGTGCCGGCCGGCACGGGCCGCGAGTAGGGATCGCGCGCGTCGTAGCCGCCGGCGATGTCGGCCACGCGCAAGGCGTCGTCGACCGTCAAGGCGAACACCGACACGCAGTCCAGCGTGCGGCAGGCCGGCACCACGCCGGCGGCGCTGAGCCAGCCGCGCGTGGGCTTGAGTCCGACGATGTTGTTGAAGCCCGCCGGCACGCGTCCCGAGCCGGCCGTGTCGGTGCCCAGCGAGAACGCCGCCAGTCCGCGCGCCACCACCGAGCCCGAGCCCGAACTCGATCCGCCGCTGATGTACTCGGGCCGGAACGCGTTGGCCACCGCGCCGTGCGGCGAACGCGTGCCCACCAGGCCGGTGGCGAACTGGTCCAGATTGGTCTTGCCGATCAGGATGGCGCCGGCGGCGCGCAGGCGCCGCACCACGCCGGCATCCTCGTCGGGCGTGTAGGCGAACGCGGGGCAGGCGGCGGTGGTCGGCCAGCCCGCGACGTCGATGTTGTCCTTGACCGCGTAGGGCACGCCATACAGCGGCAGGCGCGACAGGTCGCCGTCCGCCGCCGCCAGCAGCCGCGCCAGTTCGTCCAGCTGGCGCGCCAGCGCCTGGCCGTCGACCCGCGGGATCCAGGCATTGTCGGCGGGCGCGTCCGGCGCGGCGGCGTGGCCGGCCAGCAGCGCCTCGGGCCGGGCGCCCGCGAAATAGGCGGCCTGCCATTGCGCGATGGTCCAACCGGCGGTGTCGAACTGCGTTGCTGCGGCGTTCATGCTGGAATCCTCTCTGGTATGCAAGTACGGATTCCCAAGCAAGCGGCATGCCATGTCCGCGCCCGCAGCGCGTTTTCCCCCTGTTTCCCTGCCACGACATCCCGCGCGGCCACAAGGCGCGGCGCGCCGTCGCGGCGCCGGCGCGCACCAGCGCCGCGCAGATCACGCACCTGTTTTGTGCACGCGGCACCAGATTGAGCAAGCCGCTCCGCCGCATCGTTCCCGCGCCCCGCCCTTCCCGCCTACATATAGCGGCCCCGCCGCGCCGCCGCCTCCGGCGCGGCTGGCACGGGTCTTGCTTTGATGTCCTGGCGAGGCGCGGTACAGGCCCTGTCCATTTCATGCCGGCAATGCCGGCGCAACCTACCCAGGAGTCCCCATGAAACGCAGACTAGCCCTCAAGCAACTGACCGCCGTGAGCCTGCTGGCCCTGGCCGGCTGGATGCCCTCGGTCCATGCCGCCGAAGACACGATCAAGGTCGGCATCCTGCATTCCCTGTCCGGCACGATGGCGATCTCGGAGACCTCGCTCAAGGACGTGGCGCTGATGGCGATCGATGAGATCAACGCCAAGGGCGGCGTCATGGGCAGGAAGCTGGAGCCCGTGGTGGTCGATCCGGCCTCGAACTGGCCGCTGTTCGCCGAGAAGTCGCGCCAGCTGCTGGCGCAGGACAAGGTGGCGGTGGTGTTCGGCTGCTGGACCTCGGTGTCGCGCAAATCGGTGCTGCCGGTGTTCAAGGAGCTGAACGGCCTGCTGTTCTATCCGGTGCAGTACGAAGGCGAGGAACTGGAGAAGAACGTGTACTACACCGGCGCCGCGCCCAACCAGCAGGCCATACCCGCCGTCGAGTACCTGATGAGCGAGGACGGCGGCGGGGCCAAGCGCTTCGTGCTACTGGGCACCGACTACGTGTACCCGCGCACCACCAACAAGATCCTGCGCGCCTTCCTGCATTCCAAGGGCGTGAAGGACAGCGACATCGACGAGGTCTACACGCCTTTCGGCCATTCCGATTACCAGACCATCGTCGCCAACATCAAGAAGTTCGCCACCGGCGGCAAGACCGCCGTCATCTCCACCATCAACGGCGACTCCAACGTGCCCTTCTACAAGGAACTGGGCAACGCCGGGCTGAAGGCCACCGACGTGCCGGTGGTCGCCTTCTCGGTGGGCGAAGAGGAACTGCGCGGCGTGGACACCAAGCCGCTGGTCGGCCACCTGGCGGCCTGGAACTACTTCGAGTCGATCAAGACCCCGGTCAACACCGACTTCATCGCCAAGTGGAAGGCCTACGCCAAGGCCAAGAACCTGCCCAACGCCGCGACCGTGGTCACCAACGATCCGATGGAGGCGACCTACATCGGCATCCACATGTGGAAGCAGGCCGTCGAGCAGGCCAAGAGCACGGACGTGGACAAGGTCATCGCGGCCATGGGCGGCCAGACGTTCAGCTCGCCCAGCGGCTTCGAGATCATGATGGACAAGACCAACCACCACCTGCACAAGCCGGTGTACATCGGCGAGATCAAGGCCGACGGCCAGTTCAACGTGGTCTGGAAGAGCAAGGGTCCGATCCGCGCCCAGCCCTGGAGCCCGTATATCCCGGGCAACGAAGGCAAGCAGGGCCTCTGAGGGAGACGGCCGCCATGCGCAACGCTGCGATCGCACGCTACCTGCGTCGTCTCCTGCTCGCCCTGTTCCTGGCCTGGCCGGCGCTGCCCGTGGCGGCGGCCGGCGTCGGCCAGGACCTGCTGGCGCCGCTGGCGGGCGACGATACCGACGCCAGGCTGCGTGCGATCGCCGCGCTGGGCGCGCTGCCCGGCGGCGAGGGCGCGGCTGTGCTGCGGGCCTTGGGCGCCGACCAGCTCTACGCGGCGCCGGACGGCCGCGTGCTGATCGGTGATGGCGCCCGCGCCACCGACCCGGCCAGCGGCGCCGCGCTGGACCTGCCGGCGGGATCCGCGTCCATCGGCATCAACAACCGCCTGCGCCGCGCCATCGAGGCAGCGCTGGCCGGCGCGCAGCTGCACGCGGCCGATGCCGGCTCTCGGCTGGCCGCCGCGCGCCGCCTGCAACAGACCAACGATCCCTCGCGGCTGCCCCTGATCGCGCAGGCGCTGGCCACGGAACGCGACCCGACCGTGCGCGCCGCGCTGGAGATCGCGCAGGCCAGGCTGGAATTGCAAAGCGCCGATCCGGCCGCGCGGCGTCATGCCGTGGAACTGCTGGGCCGCAGTGACGACGCCGCGTTCCGTCCCGTGCTGGCGGCCTTGACGCAACAGCGCGACGGCGCCTATGCCGAACCCGACGCCGGCGTGCGCGAGGCCGCCGCCGACGCGCTGCGCCGCATCGACCGCCGCCTGGCCACCGTCGAATGGGCAGGCAATCTCTTCTACGGCCTGAGCCTGGGCAGCGTGCTGCTGCTGGCGGCGCTGGGGCTGGCCATCACCTTCGGGCTGATGGGCGTGATCAATATGGCGCATGGCGAGCTGCTGATGATCGGCGCCTACGTTACCTATGTGGTGCAGACGCTGTTCCGCGCCTGGCTGCCTGGCTGGCTGGATTGGTACGTGGCGGCGGCGCTGCCGCTGGCATTCCTGGTCACGGCGCTGGTGGGCATGGCGCTGGAACGCACCGTGATCCGCTGGCTCTACGGCCGGCCCCTGGAAACGCTGCTGGCGACCTGGGGCATCAGCCTGATGCTGATGCAGGGCGTGCGCAGCCTGTTCGGCGCGCAGAACGTGGAGGTCGGCAATCCGGGCTGGATGTCGGGCGGCGTCACGGTGCTGGGCGGACTGGTGCTCAGCTACAACCGCCTGGTCATCATCGGCTTCGCGCTGGCCGTGGTGGCGCTGGTCTGGGTCTTGCTCAACCACACGCGCCTGGGCCTGTTCGTGCGCGCCATCACGCAGAACCGGCGCATGGCCGACTGCACCGGCGTGCCCACCGGACGCGTGGACATGCTGGCCTTCGGCCTGGGCTCGGGCATCGCCGGGCTGGCCGGCGTGGCGCTGTCGCAGCTGGGCAATGTGGGCCCGGACCTGGGGCGCGGCTACATCGTCGATTCGTTCATGGTGGTGGTGCTGGGCGGCGTGGGCCAGCTGGCCGGCACCGTCATCGCCGCGCTGGGCCTGGGCGGCGTCAACAAATTCCTGGAACCCTATGCGGGAGCGGTCATGGCCAAGATCACCATCCTGGCGCTTATCGTGCTGTTTGTGCAGAAGCGGCCGCAAGGCCTGTTCGCCCCGCGCGGCCGGAGCGTCGAATGAAGCCCGCCGCGCAGGATCCGGGCCTGGCGTTGCGCCGGCCGCTGTATTCCCCCCGCGCCTGGGCGGCGCTGGCCATCGTCGCCGCGCTGCTGGCGCTGCTGCCGCTGCTGAACCTGGCGTACTCTCCGGGCCATCCGCTGCATGTCTCGTCCTATGCCGTCGCCCTGCTGGGCAAGTTCATGTGCTACGCGCTGGCCGCGCTGGCGCTGGACCTGGTCTGGGGCTACGCCGGCATCCTGTCGCTGGGCCACGGCCTGTTCTTCGCGCTGGGCGGCTATGCCCACGGCATGTACCTGATGCGCGCCATCGGCCGCGACGGCGCCTACCAGAGCACGCTGCCGGACTTCATGGTGTTCCTGGACTGGAAGAGCTACCCCTGGTACTGGTCGTACACCGAGCACTTCTGGTACGCCATGCTGCTGGTCGTGCTGGTTCCGGGCGCGCTGGCCTTTCTGTTCGGCTACTTCGCTTTCCGCTCGCGCATCAAGGGCGTGTACTTCTCCATCATCACGCAGGCGCTGACCTTCGCGGCCATGCTGCTGTTCTTCCGCAACGACACCGGCTTCGGCGGCAATAACGGCTTCACCGACTTCAAGCGCATCCTGGGCTACGACATCACGGCGCCGGGCACGCGCGCCGCGCTGTACTGGTGCACGCTGGCGGCGCTGGCCGGCGCGCTGGTGCTGGCGCGCGCCGTCACGCAGTCCAAGCTGGGCCGGGTGCTGACCGCCGTGCGCGACAGCGAAAGCCGGCTGCGCTTCATCGGCTACGAGCCGCTGGGCTTCAAGCTCTTCGTCTGGACGCTGTCGGCCGTGCTCTGCGGCATCGCCGGCGCGCTGTACGTGCCGCAGGTCGGCATCATCAATCCCGGCGAGATGTCCACCGAGAACTCCATCGAAATGGTGATCTGGGTGGCCACGGGCGGACGCGGCACGCTGATCGGCCCCATCATCGGCGCCGGCGCGGTCAACGGCCTGAAGACCTGGTTCACCAGCGTGCTGCCGGAATTCTGGCTCTACGCGCTGGGCCTGATCTTCGTGCTGGTCACGCTGTTCCTGCCGACCGGCATCGTCGGCCTGGCCCGCCGCATCGCCGCCCGCCTCTCGGCCCGCCGCCGCGACGCGCTGTCCTGCGTCGCGCCCGCCCCCGTCCAGGAGCCCAAGGCATGAATACCCCCCACCCCGCATCCGATCCGCTGGACGGCGGTCCCAGCGGCGAAGCCGGCTACGGCCGCGTCAGCGCCAAGGGACTGGACACCACCCACGGCGCCATCCTGTACCTGGAAGACGTCACGGTCAGCTTCGACGGTTTCAAGGCGCTCAACGGCCTGACGCTGGACATCGGCGTGGGCGAACTGCGCTGCATCATCGGTCCCAACGGCGCCGGCAAGACCACCATGATGGACGTGATCACCGGCAAGACCCGGCCCGCGTCCGGCAGCGCCTACTTCGGCCAGAGCATCGATCTGACCACGCTCAGCGAAACGCAGATCGCGCATGCGGGCATCGGCCGCAAGTTCCAGCGGCCCACGGTGTTCGAGCAACACACGGTGTTCGAGAACCTGGAGCTGGCCATGCGCGCCGACAAGCGCGTGCGCCCCACACTGTTCGCGCGACTGAGCGGCGCGCAGGCCGACCGCATCGGCGAGACGCTGGACCTGGTGCGCCTGCGGCCCGAGGCGTTCCGCGAGGCCGGCCTGCTGTCGCACGGCCAGAAGCAATGGCTGGAGATCGGCATGCTGCTGATGCAGGAGCCGCGACTCCTGCTGCTGGACGAACCGGTGGCCGGCATGACCGACGCCGAGACCGAGCGCACCGGCGAGCTGCTCAATGCGCTGCGCGGCCGCCATTCGCTGATGGTGGTGGAGCACGACATGGACTTCGTCAACCAGATCGCCGGCGACGGCAAGGTCACGGTGCTGCACGAGGGCGCGGTGCTGGCCGAGGGGCCGATGGCCAAGGTACAGGCCGACCCCCGCGTGATCGAAGTGTATCTGGGGCGCTAGCGTGCCGTCCCACGGATACACCCGCACGAAATCCCCCTAGCCGCGACGCCACGGAGAAAGACATGCTGGATGCGAACGGAATCGATCAATACTATGGCGGCAGCCACACGCTGCGCGGCGTTTCGCTGTCGGTGCGCCAGGGCGAGTGCCTGGCGCTGCTGGGACGCAATGGCGTGGGCAAGACCACGCTGCTCAAGTGCCTGATGGGCGTGCTGCCGGTGGCGCGCGGCGGCGTGTCGCTGGACGGCGCCGACATCACGCGGCTGGCGCCGCACCAGCGCGCCGCGCGCGGCATGGCCTATGTGCCGCAGGGGCGCGACATCTTCGCGCGGCTGACGGTAGAAGAGAACATCCTGATGGGCATGGCGACCAAGCCGGCCGCGCGCGCGCGGCGCATCAAGGAGGAAGTGTTCGAGCTGTTCCCCGTGCTGCGCGGCATGCTGTCGCGGCGCGGCGGCGATCTGTCGGGCGGACAGCAGCAACAGCTGGCGATCGCGCGGGCGCTGGTGGCCGAGCCCCGCCTCATCATCCTGGACGAACCCACCGAAGGGATACAGCCGTCCATCATCAAGGACATCGGACGCGTCATCCGCATGCTGCGCCAGCGCGGCGACATCGGCATCCTGTTGTGCGAGCAGTACTTCGACTTCGCCCGCGAGCTGGCCGACCGCTACATGGTGCTGTCGCGCGGCGAGGTCGTGGCCAGCGGCGGCCGCGAAACCATGGACGGCGAGGACGTGCGCCGGCATCTGTCGGTCTAGGTAAAGAACCACGCCGGCGCATGCCGTGCGCGCCGGCGTCCGGGGGAGCCTTCCGGAACCGATTTCCCTGTCGGCGGGATCTTTGATCATTGCTTGAAATTAGGCCTGCGCGCGGATCTGCTCCGATATAATCCGCGCTCATGTGCTCTGCCTCCTTCCTGACCCGACCCGCCATATGGATCGCGCTCGCCGTGATCCTGTGGGCGTCGCTGGTCCCGTCGCTGGCGCGCGCATTCAGCCCGGCGCACCCGGCGCAGCGCGTGTCGGTGGAGTATTGCGCCCCCGACGGCGCGGGCCTGGTTCAGATCGACGTGCGCGCGGACGACAGCGGCCAGTCGCCGCAACACGATGCGCACGAAGGCAGCCAGCATTGCCCGTTCTGCCGCAACCAGCAAGCCGATATCGGCATCCTGCCCGATCCGGCGCCGCTGCTGCTGCCAGCCTCCCTGGCCCGCAAGGTCAGCTATCCCCCGCTCTACTACCAGTCGGCCCGGCCGCTGCATGCCTGGAGCGCGGCCCAGCCGCGCGCCCCGCCGGCCGCCTGACCGGCCACGCCTGATGCACCGCGCCGCGCGCCCATGCGCGTGAACCGCGCCTGACGGCTCCCCGCCGACCGCCCCTTCCGCTCCCGATCGATCCGCCCTTCCGTGGCCGGTCCGCCCGCGTGCTTGCGCGTCCGGTCCGCCTGGAACGCCGGGCGACGACGGGTCCGCAGTCCTGGCTTGCCCTACCCGTCCGCGACACATCGCGCGCCTGCCGCACCCACGGCGGCGCGAACGCGCGGCATCCGATCATGAAACCTGCATACGCTTACCTCCTGCTGCTGGCCGCGCTCGCGCCCACGGCCCCCGCCCTGGCGCTCAGCGCCGATCCGTCGGTGGAAACGCTGGCGCCCACCGTCGTATACGGCGACGCCGCCGCCGAGACGCCGCCCAATGGCCGCATCAACCTGGACGCCCGCGACGGCACCGGCAGCCGCCTGGGGCTGACGCTGCGCGAAACGCCCGCGTCCGTCACCGTGATCTCGCGCGAGCAGATCGAGGCGCGCGGCGCCGCCAACACCCAGGACATCGCGCGCGGCATCCCCGGCGTGGACAACGCCTCGCCGCCCGGCATGGCCGGCGCCGTCAGCTACCGCGGCTTCAGCGGCAGCCAGATCTCGCAGCTGTTCAACGGCATCTCGGTGCAGTACGACGCCATCGCCGCCCGCCCCATCGACAGCTGGATCTACGACCGTGTCGAGGCCATCGGCGGTCCATCCACCTTCCTGTTCGGCGCCGGCGCCGTGGGCGGCGCCATCAACTACGTGACCAAGCTGCCGGAACGCGACACGTTCTACGAAGGCCGCTTCCGTCTCGGCTCCTTCAACTCGCGGCAGTATTCCGTCGGCCTGAACCAGCAGCTGGCCGGCGAGCCCGGCGGCCGCGGCCACTACCTGCGGCTGGACGCGAACACCGGCTCCAGCCAGGGCTGGGTCGACGGCAACCACTCCCGCGCCAGCCAGCTCGCGCTCTCGCTGCTGTCGGACCTGAGCAGCGACGTGACCCAGACCTGGGCCTTCGAATACCAGCGCGAAAAAGTCGACCGCCCCTACTGGGGCACGCCGCTCAAGACCGGCGCCAACGGCGTGGTCAGCGGCGAGGGCCACATCGAGGACGGCACCCGCTACAAGAACTACAACGTCAACGACGGCCTCTACGAGCAGTCGGTGCTGTGGGCGCGCTCGATCACCGAATGGCGCGCCAGCCCCGCGCTGACGTTCAAGAACACGCTGTACTACTACCGCGCCGACCGCGACTTCCGCAACCTGGAGACCTATCGCTTCAACGCCGGCAACACCCAGGTGCTGCGCTCGGGCGCGCTGCTGCAGCGGCACGAGCAGCGCCTGATCGGCAACCGGGTCGAGGGCCTGTACCGCTCGACCCTGGCCGGCCTGCCCAGCGACTGGTCCTTCGGCGCGGACTACAGCGTCAACAAGCAGACCCGCTATCCGACCAGCCTGCCCGGCCAGGTGGACGCCATCGATCCCTACGACTTCTCGCCGGGAGATTTCTACGACATCCCCGGCATGAAGCGCGGCCACGTCGCCGACCGCGACAACCGCATCCGCACGCTGGCCTTCACGCTGGAGAACCGTACCGAGGTGCTGCCCGGCCTGTCGCTGGTCTCGGCGCTGCGCAAGGACTTCATCGACGTGGACCTGACCAACCGCCGCGCCGTCACCGCCAGCTCGCCGGCCAGCGCCTCGCGCTCATATTCGCCGCTGACCGGCCGGCTCGGCCTGAACTGGCAGCTCAGCCCGGAAGCCTCGCTGTACGCGCAATACGCCACCGCCGCCGATCCCCCGTCCGGCCTGATGGCCACGGCCTCGTTCGCCGACGTGCTGTACAACGACAAGCTGACCACTGGTCGCCAGGCCGAGGTCGGCGGCAAGTTCGATTTCTGGGACGGCCGCGGCTCGGCCACGGTGGCGCTGTACGACATACGGCGCAAGAACATCTCGACGCCCGACGCCAACAACCCCGGCGTCAGCCTGCCGGTGGGCGAGCAGTCCTCGCGCGGCCTGGAGCTGGCCGGCGGCCTGCGGCTGAGCAGGCAGGTGACGCTGCAGGCCAACATGGCCTTCGTCGCGCCGCGCTACGACGACTTCTCGCAGACCGTCAACGGCGTGGCGGTGTCGCGCAACGGCAAGGTGCCGACCAACACGCCGCGCCGCATCGCCAATGTCTGGGTCGACTACGCCTTCCTGCCCGACTGGACCGCCAGCGCCGCCGCGCGCTATGTGGGCAAGACCTACGCCGACGCCGCCAACACCACCTGGGCGCCGGCCTACATGGTGTTCGACGCCGCCGTCTCGCACCGCATCGACCGGAACCTCACCGTGACCGCGCGCGTGCGCAACCTGACCGACAAGGTCTACGCGGCCAACGTCAGCAGCGCCGGCATGTTCTACCTGGGCGCGCCGCGCTCGTTCGAACTGACGCTGCAAGCGCGCTACTGAGGACCGCCATGAGCGCCCTGCCCCAGACCCGACCGCGCGCCGCGACAGGACCGTCGCTGGCCGCCCGCGCCAAGCGCTGGCTCTACCTGCTGCACCGCTGGGCCGGCATCACGCTGTGCCTGTTCTTCGCCATGTGGTTCATCTCCGGCGTGGTGATGATGTACGTGGGCTATCCGAAGCTCACGCCCGCCGAGCGCCTGAGGCACCTGGCGCCGCTGGATCCCGCCGGCGTCACGGTGACGCCGGCGCAGGCGCTGGCGGCGGCCGGACTGGAAGACGGCGCCGCCCTGAGCCTGTCGGCCAGCCGCGCCGGCCAGGCCGTGTATATGGCCGGCGGCGGCCGGCGCGCGGCGCCCAAGGCGGTGGACGCCGCCAGCGGCGCGCTGCTGCCCGTGGCGGACGAGCGGGTGGCCGCCGCCACGGCCTCGGCCTGGTTCGGCGGGGCCTACCCGGTGCGATACGCGGGCGCGGTGGACGAGGACGTCTACACGCACTCGCGCGCGCTGGATCCGCACCGGCCGCTGCACCGCGTCGACGCGGCCGATCCGGAACACACCCGGCTCTACATCTCCTCGGCCACCGGCGCCGTGGTGCTGGATGCCACCCGCGCCGAACGCGCCTGGAACTACGTGGGCGCCTGGATCCACTGGCTCTATCCATTCCGCGGCAACGCGCTGGACCGTTGGTGGCACGACATCGTGGTGTGGCTGTCGGTGGCGGGCGTGACGCTGGCGCTCACCGGCACCGTGGTGGGCCTGATGCGCTGGCGTTTCTCGCGCCCCTATGCCAGCGGCAGCCGCTCGCCGTACCGCGAGAACATGATGCGCTGGCATCATCTGAGCGGCCTGCTGTTCGCCGTCGTCACCATCACCTGGATCTTCAGCGGGCTGATGTCGATGAACCCCTGGAAGCTCTTCGCCAGCGGCGCCGCCCCGCTGGCGCAGGCGGCCTATGAAGGCCCGCCCGCGCCCGCCGCCACGCTGGCCTCGCCCGGCGCGCTGATCGCGGCCTTGCCCGCCCCGCCCCGGGAACTGAGCTGGACGCGCGCCGCCGGGCAGAGCCTGGTCCAGGCGCGCATGGCGGCCGGCGCGCCGCTGCTGCTGTCGGCGCGAGAAGCGCGCCCCGCCGCGCTCGACCCCGCCGTGCTGCGCGCCGCGGCCGCCACGCTGCTGCCGGGCGCCCGGCTGGCCGAGGTGCAGACGCTGGAGCGCTACGACTTCTACTACTACGCGCGCGACGAGCACGCCATGCTGGGCCATGTGGAAAAGCCGCTGCCGGCCTGGCGGCTGGTCTATGACAACCCCGAGGCCAGCTGGGTCTACCTGGATCCGGCCACCGGACAGCTCATCAGCCGGCAGGATCGCGCCAACCGCGCCAGCCGCTGGCTGTTCGCCTTCCTGCACAGCTGGGACTGGACCGGCCTGCTGGCGCGCCGCCCACTGTGGGACGCGCTGCTGATCTTCCTGAGCCTGGGCGGGGCCGCGCTCAGCCTGACCGGCGTGGTGATCGGCTGGCGCCGGCTGGGGAAGAAGTTGCGGCACTGAAGGCGGCGGGCCGGGCGCGGCCTGGGAACGCGGCGCGGGATGCACTATGCTCCCAGCCTCGACTCTGCTAGGAGCAGCCCATGTCCGACGTCACCATCTATCACAACCCCAAGTGCGGCACCTCCCGCAACACCTTGGCCATGATCCGCAACGCCGGCATCGAGCCGCAGGTCGTGCTGTACCTGGAAACCCCGCCCTCGCGCGCGCAACTGAAGGCGCTGTTCAAGCGCGCCGGCGTCAGCGTGCGCGACGCGCTGCGCGAAAAGGGCACGCCCTATGCCGAGCTGGGCCTGGACAACCCGGCCCTGGACGACGAAGCCCTGCTGGACGCCATCGAGGCCCATCCCATCCTGCTGAACCGCCCCTTCGTCAGCACGCCGCTGGGCGCGCGGCTGTGCCGCCCGTCGGAGCTGGTACTGGACATCCTGCCGGCGCCGCAGCAAGGCGCCTTCACCAAGGAAGACGGCGAGGCCGTGATCGACGCGCAGGGCAAGCGCATCCAGAAGTGAACGCGCCCGGCGCGGCGAGCGGCCACATCCAATACCCACTTTCAGGGATAGCCGCCAACGGCCGGGATCAGCACAATCCCAAGCGGGCAATTTCGCCCGCTCCCACCTGGCCCGCCACCATGACCGATCTGCCGCCCGTTCCCGCGCTCGCCCTGCCCGCCCCGGTGCTGGTGGTGGAAGACGAACCGCTGGTCCGCGCCCGGCTGGAACGGCTGCTGCACCAGCTGGGCTATCCCGCCGACGCGCTGCTGTTCGCCGGCTCGCTGGCCGAGGCCCGCGGCCGGCTGGCCGACGCGCCCGTCGCGCTGGCGCTGGTGGACCTGGGCCTGCCCGACGGCAACGGCATCGAGTTGATCGCCGAGCTGCGCGCGGCCGATCCGGCGCTGGGCATCCTGGTCATCTCGGCCTGGAGCACCGAGGACGCCATCCTGGCGGCGCTGCGCGCCGGCGCCACCGGCTACCTGCTGAAGGAACGCGACGACCTGGAAGTGCTGATCTCGCTGCGCAGCGTGCTGCGCGGCGGCGCGCCGATCGATCCCTTCGTCGCCCGCCGCATCATCGCGGAGCTGCGCCCCGCGCCCGCGCAGCCCGCCAGCCCGCCGCCCGGCGAAACGCTCAGCCCGCGCGAAGACCAGATCCTGCGCCTGGTGGCCGAGGGGTTGGGCAACCGGGAGATCGCCGACCAGCTGCATCTGTCCCGCTACACCGTCGAATGCCACATCAAGCACATCTACCGCAAGCTGGCGGTGCCCTCGCGCACCCGGGCCATCCACGCGGCGCGCTCGCGCGGCCTGCTCGATTGACGCGGCCGACGCCGGTGGCGCGGCGCGCCGGACAGGCGCTGGCCGCAATGCTCGGCCTGCTGGCGCTGCTGCTCCTGTGCGGCGGCGCGCGGGCGGCGACGGCCGATGCCGCCGGCGACTGCGCCGCGCGGATCCTGGACGTCCGCATCGCCCAGGCCCTGCCGGATGGCGCGCGGCCCGCCGACGGCCCGGCCTGGCGGCCGGTCACGCTGCCCGACGATTGGAGCGCGCGCTGGCCCGGCCATACCGGCAAGGCCTGGTACCGGATCGACTGGCGCTGTGACGGCGCGAGCCGCGCTCCGGCCGCGCTGGCGCTCGAATCCATCATCATGGCCGGCGAGGTCTACGCCAACGACGACCTGCTGTGGCGCGACGCCAGCCAGTCCGAGCCGCTGTCGCGCAGCTGGAACATGCCGCGCTACTGGCGCCTGCCCGAATCCGCGATGCGCGACGGCGTCAACACCATCTGGGTGCGCGTGGCCGGCGTCGCCGGCCAACATCCGGGGCTGGGGCCGGTGTACCTGGGCGGGCCCGAGGCCATCGAACGCGGGCACGAGCAGCGCGTGTGGCGCAACCGCACGCTGTTCCATGTCAACCTGACCATCTCGGCGGCGCTGGGCCTGTTCTTCTTCAGCCTGTGGATCCTGCGTCCTCAACAATCCAGCCATGGCTGGTATGCGCTGACCGCGTTGTTCTGGGTGCTGTTCGCGGCCAACATCGTGGCCACCAGCCCCTGGCCCTTCGCCACCACGCTGGCCGCCGCGCGCGCCAACGCCATGGCGCTGACGCTGCACATCGCCTGCTTCTGCATGTTCACCTGGCGCTTCGCCGGCCGCTACCGACCTCGGCTGGAAAAAGTCATGTGGGTGGGCGTGGCGCTGTCGCTGGCGGCGCTGGCCTTCGTGCCCGACGACGTCCAGCCCTCGGCGCAATTCGTCATCGTGATGGCCCTGACGGCGCTGTTCTGCCTGAACTGCCTGCACTTCTCCATCCAGGCCCTGCGCGGCCGCGACCGCGAACAGCAGTTGCTGGCCGCCTGCCTGCTGGTATTCCTGGGCGCTGCCGTGCACGACCTGCTGCTGTTCAAGCGGATAGACGGCCTGTCCTACATTCCCTACACCAGCATCGCGGTGCTGATCGGCATGTCCGCCGTCCAGGGAGTGCGCCACGCGCGCAGCGTGCGCCGCATCGAGCGCTTCAACGAGGAACTGGAGATATCCGTGCAGCGGGCCCGCGATGAGCTGGCCGTCACGCTGGCCCGCGAACACGAGCTGGCGCTGGCCCACAGCCGGCTGCAGGACCGGCTGGATATCGCGCGCGACCTGCACGACGGATTGGGCGGCTCGCTGGTCCGCATGACGGCCCTGGTCGAACAGTCCGGCGCGCCGCTGCAGAACCGGCAGTTCCTGTCCATGCTCAACCTGCTGCGCAACGACCTGCGCCAGACCATAGACAGCGGCGCCAGCGCCGACATGAAACCGCCCGCCACGCCGCGCGAATGGATCGCGCCGCTGCGCCACCGCTACACGCAGCTGTTCGACGAGCTGGGCATCGAAGTCCGCTGGGATGTTCCCGCCTCCTGGATCGTCCCGCCCTCCGCCTTGCAGTGCCTGGCGTTGACCCGGCTGATCGAGGAAGGACTGACCAACGTCATCAAGCACAGCCGCGCCGGGCGCGTCGCGGTGCGCCTGGCGCAGCCCGGCCCCCGGGCGCTGGAACTCATGGTCGAAGACGACGGCGCGGGCTTCGACGTGGCCGCCGTGTGCCAGGCCGGCATCAGCGTCGGCATGCGCAGCATGTCCACGCGCATCGCCCGGGTCGGCGGCAGCTTGCGGATCGATTCCGCGCCCGGCCGCACGCGCCTGACCGCCAGCCTGACCCTGGAGGCGGAAGACGCCGGGGCGACCCCGGCGACGGCTTCGGCGCAAGATGTATCGAAAAATCGCATCCGGACGTAATTCCGGGAACTCAGCCACACATTTGCAAGGTATTTGACGGCAAATCCCACTACCATCGCGGTCATCCGCAAATTTCAGCAAGATGACGCGTCATGGATACGCTTGAACACCTGAACCAGTCCCTATTTCTTCTGATCAACGCCGACCCGGCCTCGCCCGCCTGGCGCATCCAGGCAGGGATGTTCATCGCCAACCGGCTGATCCTGCTGGTGCCGGCGGCGCTCGCCGGACTCTGGCTGTGGGGCGGCCAGCCGCAGCGCGGCCTGGTGCTCAAGACGCTGACCGGCATCGGCGTGGCGCTGTTCATCAGCTATCTGTGCGGCGCGCTGTGGCCGCATCCACGACCCTTCACCATCGGCCTGGGCCATGCCTTCTTCGCACACAAGGCCACCTCCTCCTTCCCCAGCAACCACACCATCATCATCGCCACGCTGGCCTTCACGCTGCTGTTCGACCGGCGCTGGGCGGGCTGGGGCTGGGCCACGCTGGCGCTGGCGGCCGTGGTCGGCCTGTCGCGCGTCTACCTGGGCGTGCACTTCCCGCTGGACATCGCCGGCGGCCTGCTGCTGGCGCCGCTGGCTGCCGCGCTGGTGGTGCCCGTGTGGCGGCGCGTGGGCACCCCCGTGACCGCGGCGTGCCAGGCGCTGCACGGCAAGCTGCTGGCCCTGCCGATCGCGCGCGGCTGGATCCGCGCCTAGGGGCGCCGGAACGATCCCGGGACCGTTCCTCGCGCCGTCCTCAGGCCGGCGCGAAACCCGCCGCGCCTTCGTGCTCCAGCAGCCAGCGCTTGCGGTGCAAGCCGCCACCGTAGCCGGTAAGCGCGGCGTTGGCGCCGATCACACGATGGCATGGCACCACGATGCCGATCGGATTCGCGCCGTTGGCGGCGCCCACGGCGCGCACCGCCTCGGGCCGGCCGATGCGCTCGGCGAGCCGGCCATAGTTGAGATGGCTGCCCGCCGGAATGCCGCGCAACGCCGCCCATACCTCACGCTGGAACACGGTGCCGCCCATGGCCACCTCCACGGCGTCGATGGCATCGATCCGACCGTCGAAATACGCTTCCAGGCAGCGGCCCGCCTCGGAGGCCGCCGTCGCCGGCCGCAAGGCGACCGCTTCCTTGCCATACTGCCGCCCCAACAGTTTGTGCATGCGGCTTTCATAGTCGTCCCAATCGACGGCGCGCAGCCGTCCTTGCGCGTCGGTCAGCACCAACATCACGCCGATGGGCGTCTTCAGGCGTTCTTCGAAAAAAAGATGGGCGGACATGGCGCGGACTTCCATAGCGGAAAGGAACAAGGACCGAATCGCCGGCGACAGGCGGCGCGACCGCGCGGCCAGGACAGGCATTCGCAACAGAATATAGGGTCCGCGCCGGACTCCTGCTCGCGGTTTTCGGACATCAGTGTCGGCCGGACAACACGGTCCGAAAACCGCTAGAACGCCATCCCGGACCGGCGTTAGCATGGCCGCATGAATCTCGATCACGACGCCTGCTACAGCGCCATCCGCGTGCGCGACGCCCGCTACGATGGACGCTTCTTCACCGCGGTCAAGACCACGCGCATCTATTGCCGCCCGGTCTGTCCGGCGCGCACGCCGCTGTCGCGCAATGTCGTCTTCTACGCCACGGCCGCGGCCGCGCAGGAGGCCGGCTTCCATCCCTGCCTGCGCTGCCGCCCGGAAATCGCGCCCGCCGCCGGCCCCGCGCCGGGGCTGCCCGCCAGCGTGGCGCGCGCGTTGCAGCTGATCGAGCTGGGCGCGCTGGACGACGGCGACCTGGATGCGCTGGCCGCCCGGACCGGCGTCGGCGCGCGCCAGCTGCGGCGGCAGTTCCGCGAGCACCTGGGCGCCTCTCCCGTCGCCGTCGCCCAGACCCGCCGCGTGCTGCTGGCCAAGCAACTGATCCACGAGACGCGCCTGCCCATGGCCGAGATCGCGTTCGCCTCGGGCTTTGGCAGTATCCGCCGCTTCAACGAGCGCTTCCAGCAGCTGTTCGACCGCCCGCCCGGCGCCTTGCGCCGTTCCTCGCAGCCGGACGTACCGGCCGGACCCGAGGGCGAGATCCGGCTGCTGCTGCGCTATCGACCGCCCTACGATTGGGATGCGATGCTGGACTTCCTGCGGCTGCGCGCCATCGCCGGCATCGAACAGGTGCAGGGACGCCGCTACACGCGCAGCATCAGCCTGGACGGCGCGCAGGGCACGGTGGCGGTGGAACCCGGCAAGGGCGACGCGCTGCTGGCCACCGTGCGCTTTCCCCGGCTGCCATCCCTGCCCGTGATCATCGCCCGCCTGCGGCGGCAATTCGACCTGGACAGCGATCCGGCCGCCATCGCGGCGCAGCTGTCGCATGACCCGGTGCTGGCGGCGCTGACGGCGGCCCGGCCCGGCTTGCGCATCCCCGGCGCCTGGGATGGCTTCGAACTGGCGATGCGCGCCGTGCTGGGCCAGCAGATCACCGTGGTCGCCGCGATCCGCCTGGGCGGCAAGCTGGTGGCGGCGCATGGCGCGCCGCTGGCGCGGCCGCAGGACGGCCTGACGCATGTATTCCCGGAGCCGGCCGCCATCGCGGCCGCCGACCTGGCGCCGCTGGGCATGCCGCGCAGCCGCGCGCGCACGCTGTCGGCCGTGGCCTCGGCGGCGCTGGCGGACCCGACGCTGTTCGAGGCCGGCAACGACCTGGACGTCTCGGTCAGGCGCCTTCGGGAAATCTGGGGAGTCGGGGAATGGACGGCGCAGTACATCGCGCTGCGCCTGCTGCGCGAGCCGGACGCGTTCCCGGCGGCCGACATCGGCCTGATCCGGGCGCTGGAAGCGCTGGAATCGCGCAGCTATACGGCGGCGGAACTGCTGGAGCGCTCGGCCGCATGGCGGCCCTGGCGGGCCTACGCGGCCCAGCAGCTTTGGGCGCAGGGCGCGGCGGGCTGAGGCCGGCCTCCCCGCAATGCCCGGAACGCACGCCGCCGGGCCGCGTGGACGCGGCCCGAAGCCCGGGTCTCAGTCGCGGAAATTCTCGAACTGCAGCGGCAGGTCGACGTCGGTCTTCTTCAGCAGCGCGATCGCGGTCTGCAGGTCATCGCGCTTCTTGCCGGTGATGCGCAGCTTGTCGCCGTTGATCTGCGATTCGACCTTGAGCTTGGCGGCCTTGATGGCGGCGATGAGTTTCTTGGCCACGGGCTGTTCGATGCCCTGCTTGATGGTGACCTTCTGGCGCGCGCCGCCCAGGTTCTCCAGCGGATCGGCCACATCCAGACAGCGCACGTCGATGCCGCGCGCCGACAGCCGGCCGCGCAGGATGTCCAGCATCTGCTTGAGCTGGAAGGCGCTGGACGCCACCTGAGTCACGACAAAGCCTTCCAGTTCGAACTTGGCGTCCGTTCCCTTGAAATCGAAACGGGTGGCCAGCTCGCGGTTGGCCTGATCGATGGCGTTGGTCAGTTCGTGTTTGTCGACTTCGGAGACGACGTCGAAACTAGGCATGACGCGAAAATCCTGTGGGTAGAGAGATGAAGGGAAAATGCCTGGGCCAGCCGCGCGGCGGCCGGCCCGAAACCCCTATTCTACCGGCGGCGCGGCCCCGGAACGGAACCGCGCCGCCGCCCCTCAGGCGGTCAGCACCAGCACCCGGCCCGGCGCCAGCGGATGCGGCACCACCTGGGCGGCGATGCCATAGGCCAGATGCAGGCTGGCCGGCGTCAGTACCTGCGACGGCGGTCCGGACGCGATGGCGCGTCCGCCGCCGAGCAGCAGCAGCCGGTCGCACCAGCGCGCGGCCAGGTTCATGTCGTGCAGGATCACCAGCACGCCCACGCGCTCGTCGCGCGCTAGGTCCGCCGCCACGCGCAGCAGCTCGCCCTGATGCCTGGGATCCAGACTGGCGGTCGGCTCGTCCAGCAGCAGGTAGCGCGCCTCGCCCTCGGCGCGCGCCGCCAGGCACTGGGTCAGCACGCGCGCGAACTGCACGCGCTGCTGCTCGCCGCCCGACAGTTCGGGATAACGGCGCGCGCGCAGATGGGTGGCGTCGGCCAGCGCCAGCGTCCTGTCCACCAGCGCCTCCACGGCCGCGGGCGGCAGCTCGGGAAAGGGGTAGGCGCCCATCGCCACCACCTCGGCCACGCCCAGGTCGAAGCCCAGCCCTGGTTTCTGCGGCAGCACGGCGCGCCGGCGCGCCAGCCGCGCGGGCGCCATGCCGGACAGATCCTCGCCGTCCAGGCGCAGCGCGCCCTCGCCGGCGCGCAACTCGGCGGCCAGCGCGCCCAGCAGCGTCGACTTGCCGGCGCCGTTGGCGCCCAGCAGGCCCACCACTTCGCCCGGCCCCAGCGCCAGCGACACGCGGTCCAGCACGCGCGCGCCGCCGCGCGACAGGATGAGGTTTTCCGCGGCCAGCGTCATCCGACCCTCCTGCCCCGCGCCAGCAGCCACAGGAAGAAGGGGCCGCCGACCAGCCCCGTGACCAGCCCGATGGGCAATTCGGCCGGCGTCAACGCCACGCGCGAGGCCCAGTCGGCCAGCACCAGGGCCAGACCGCCGCCCGCCACGCTGGCCGGCAACAGCCAGCGGTGGTTGGCGCCCAGCGTCATGCGCGCCAGGTGCGGCACCACCAGCCCTACGAAGACGATGCTGCCGGTCACGGCGACCAGCGGGCCGATGATGAGCGCGCTGGCCAGCACCAGGCGCACGCGCAGCGGCTTGAGCGCGTAGCCCAGGTGCTGGGCCTCGCGCTCGCCCAGCAGCAGCGCGTTCATGGCGCGCCACTGCGTCATCATCCAGGCCGACAGCAGCGCCACCCAGGGGCCCAGGAAGGCCAGCAGCGTCCAGTTGGCGCGCGCCAGGCTGCCCATGTTCCAGAAGGTCAGGTCGCGCAGCTGGGCGTCGTTGGCCATGAAAGTCAGCAGCCCGATCAGGCTGAAGGCGACCGCCGTGATGGCCACGCCGGCCAGCAGCAGGCCCGCCACGCCCGGCACGCGCCGGCCCACCGCATAGGCGCACAACGTGGCCAGCAGGCTGCCGGCGAAGGCCGCCGGCGCGGTGATCCAGAAGCCGCCGGCCGTCAGCACGATGGCGCCGACCGCGCCCAGCGCGCCGCCGGCGGTGATGCCGATCAGGCCCGGCTCGGCCAGCGGATTGCGGAACAGCGCCTGCATGGCCGCCCCCGAAACGGCCAAGCCCGCCCCCGCCACCACGGCGAACAGCACGCGCGGCAGGCGGATGTCGATCAGCACGTTGCGCCACAGCACCTGATCGGGCGCGGGCTCGCCCCAGAGCAGCGCCGGCAGCGCGCGCAGCGGAATGGACACGGCCCCGCTGGCGCTGGCGACCAGCACGGCGATCGCCAGCGCCAGACAGATCAGCGCCACCGAGCGCGGCGCGCTAGCGCGCCATGACATTCGCCACCTCTTGCTTGAGCTGCGTCAGCGCCTGCGGCAGGCGCGGTCCCAGCCCCAGCAGCAGCAGGTCGTCCATGACCACCACGCGCCGCTTCGCCGCCGCCTCGGTCGAGGCCAGGCCGGGCAGGCCCAGGAGCGCGTCCAGCCCGCCGCTGGCTTCGACCGACATGCTGGTCACGATCAGCACGTCGGGCGCCAGCGCGCCCACGGCCTCGGCCGACAGCGGCTTGTAGCCCTGCTGGCCCTGCATCACGTTGACCAGACCGGCCAGCGCCATGAGCTGGCTGGCCGCGGTGTCACGCCCCGCCGCCTGCGGCGCGCCGCCACGATTGATCAGCAGCATGGCGCGCGCGGGCCTGCCGGGCAGCGCCTCGGCGCGGGCCAGCTCGCGGCCCAGATCCTCGATCATGCGCTCGCCGGCCGGCCGCGCATCCAGCGCCTCGGCCACGGCGCGGATGCGCGCCTTGAGCGAATCGACCGAAGGCTGGTCGGGCACCGTCACCACGCGCACGCCGACCTCGCCCAGGCGCTTGAGCGCGTCCGGCGGACCGGCCTGCTCCGAAGCCAGCACCAGATCCGGCTTGAGCGACAGCACGCCCTCGACCGGCACGGCGCGGTAGTAGCCCACGCTGGGCAGCCGGCGGGCTTCGGGCGGATACAGGCTGGATTGGTCGTCGCCGACCAGCCGCGCGCCCTGGCCCAGTCCGTACACGATCTCGGTGACGCTGCCGCCCAGCGTGACCACGCGCTCGGGCGCGGCCTGGGCCACGCACAGCCCGGCCAGCCAGGCCGCCGCGACGGCGGACAGGCGCGCAGGCAGCCGGCGCGGCGAACGCACGCGGGCAAACCATCCGGAGAAGGGGCGAGGCATCGGAGTCTTGCGCATCATCGGCATGTCCTCATACGGCCAGCGGCACGGCGCACAGGCCGCTCATCACCTCGCGCCAGCCGGGCAGCTCGGGCTTGCCGGGCTTGCGCTCGCCGAAGAACTGGGCAATCAGGTCGCCGTTGGCGGCATACAGCTCCAGCGACGTGACCCAGCCGTCGGAGGTCGGCTTGTTCACCACCCAGGACGAGGCGATGGCGGTGGTGTCCAGGTGCAGGTTGAACTTCGGATCCAGCACGTTGTACCAGGGGCCGGTGCGGCGCAGCTGGCGCACCGGGCCGGTGTGGATCTGGATCATGCCTCGGTTGCCCACGAAGCACATGATGGACAGGCCCGAGGCAGCCGCCGACTCCAGCGCGCGTTCGACGGCGTCGGCCGGCACCTGCTGGGCCAGATCCTCGCCGGCGGCGGCCAGCGCCGCCAGCCGGGTGATCTTGAACTTGCGCAGCAGCGGGAAGAACTCGTGCGTGTCCTTCATGCCCAGCCAGGCGGCGCGCCACTGCTCGCCATCGGCCACGCTGGCGGCGTCGGACGCGGGCGCGGCCGGCGTGCTTTCCGGCCACCGCGACGGACCCGCGTGACGCGCGACCAGCGCGTCGTAGGCGGCCACATCGGTGGCCTCGGTGCGATAGACCTTGTGCACGGCCACGCCCTCGCCGTCGAAGAACTGCAGGCTGTGCCGCCCGTCCTGCTCCACGGCCCAGGCCGAGCGCCAGCACGAGAAGAACACGCGCAGGTCGATGTCCGGCCCCAGCACCAGCCCGACCGGACCGTCGGCCTGGATGTCCAGGTAGCGGCCGTGGCGTTCATGCACGCACCAGTCGTTGCGCGTCAGCGCCATGACTTCGCCCAGCGCGCCCAGGTCGCGGAAGATGGCCTGGGGCTCGCCGTGCAGCGCGGTCGCCTTGACGCCGCCACAGCCGGCGGCGACCCACTGCGCCTCGGACACGCCCAGCGCCTGGGCCAGGTTGCGGGCGCGCAGCTTGGGCTGTTCGGCCGCCAGGGCCTCGTTGCGGGCGCGCAGTTCGGCGGCGCGGGTGTCGAAATCGATGTTGTTCATGTCTGGCCCTCCGGCCTGAAAGGGGGTGATGGAAAGGATGTCGGATCGTCGGCGGCGATACCGCCGTCGCCCTTGCCCGTCATGCACCGTGAAGCGATGCGCCATGCGGGCAGGGGCGACGGCCTATCGGGTCAATATTGGTACGTGAGCGATATCCGCAGGCTGCGGCCCGGTTCGGTATACCAATCCACCGGGCGCGCTATTTGCATCGCGCCCGCGGTCGGCACGTTGATGGCCTCCCAGTATTTCTTGTCGAACAGGTTGTACACACCGGCCTGCAGCTGCAGGCCCTTGACCGCTTCCGGCCGCCAGTACCCCATCAGGTCCATCACGCCGTAGCCCGGCGCCTGGAAATCGGCGTTGGGCGCCTTGGCCGTCGGGTTCGGATACTCCACCTTATCGCGCTTGAGCGCGGCCGTCAGCATGGCGTCCACGCCCCAGGCGTCGCGGCCGTAGCCCAGGCCGACGATGGCCTTCAGCGGCGCGACCGAGTTCAGGTGCTGGCCGGTGCCTTCATCCTTGCCCACGGCCCAGGCCAGCGAGCCCCAGGTGCGCCAGCCGGTCGCGAATTTCCAGTGCGCGCTGGCCTCGGCGCCGTAGATGCGCACGCGGGCGCGATTGACGGTGCCGGTGACGCCCAGCGGATACTGGCCCGCCCAGGCCGGCTGCCACGTCGGCGAATTGGCGTCCAGCGGCACGCTGGTGTCGATGAAGTTCTGGTAGCGGTTGTCGAAGAACGACAGCGCGCCGCCCAGGTCATCGGAGCCCAGCTTGGCGCCCAGTTCCCAGCCCTTGCTGGTTTCGGGCTTCAGGTCGGGATTGCCCACGCGCAGATAGGTGCCGGCGCCGCCGTAGTTGGTGTAGAGCTGGGACGGGCTGGGCGCCTTGAAGCCATAGGCGTATTGCGCGTACAGGCTGAGTTCGTCGGCCGCCTTCCAGCCGGCCAGCAGCTTGGGCGAGAAGCGGCCGGCGCTGTTGGCCGAGGGCAGCTTGCCGGCATTGGGATTGCTGGCGTAGCTGTCGGTGCTCTCGGGCTTCTGCTTGTAGTGGTCGTAGCGCAGCGCCGGCGTCAGCGTGTAGCGGCCGTCGGCGAAGCCGAATTCGTCCTGCACCCACATGGCCCACTGGCTGCCCTTGGATTGCGGCACGTCGGCCTGGTTGGTGTGCAGCATGTCGCAGGCGCGCGGGCCGAACGGCGCGGGCGTGCCCGGACGGATCACGGGGCAGTTGTCATAGCCGCTGGATTGCTGCTCGGTTTTGTTGCCGTACCACTCGCCGCCCAGGGTCCACAACTGCGTCACCGCGCCGCCCAGGCGCTTGGTCGCCTCGGCGTTCACGCCGTACATGGTCTGGCGGATGCTGTTGTCGCGGCCATACGGGCCGCTGGGAAAGCCATAGCGGAACGGATCGCGGGGAATGATGAAGGCCCGCGGATCCACGCTGCGCACCGCCGTCTGACGGGTGTCCAGCGACACGCGCTGCCAATAGAGCGCGGCCGTGACGGTATCGAGCAGGCCGCCGTCGGACGGCGCCCTGTAGCTGTAGTCCAGCGACACGCGCTGGCGCTCGGTTTCCTTGCGCACGCTGTTCTCGCCGTACAGGTAGGACGTGCCCGCGCCCTGTTCGAACATATTGTCGAAATCCGCCGTGCGCTTGAAATACTCGCCGGTCACGCCGAAGCGATGGCCGCCGTCCACGCGCTGCTGCAGCTTGAGCAGGAAGCTGCGCTGGCTGTAGTCCTCGGGCGTGGGCTGGTTGCGGCGCGGGCCGTAGCCGCCCACGTCGCCGCGGTTGTCGACCGCGTGCCCGTTGCGCAGGCCCGCCTGCACCAGCCAGAAGGTGTTCTCGTGGATCTGGCCGGCCAGCGCCGCGTTGGCGCCCCAGCTGCTGTCGGTGGTGTCGTAGTCGGCCTTGGCCAGCGCGCCGAAGCGCTTGCCATCCTCCTGCAGGTCGGACGGATTGAGCGTGCGCAGGTCGGCGATGCCGGAGATCGCGCCCGAGCCGCCGCCGCTGCCGCTGGCGTCGGCGCCGCGCACGATGTCCAGGCGCGACAGGCTGTTGAAGTCCACCGACTCCAATCCGCCCTTCACGCCGCGCGCGCCATCGTCCAGCCAGGGCAGGCGGATGCCGTCCACGCGAGTCAGCACGCGGTCCTGGTCCAGGCCACGGATATTGATGCTGTTGGTCAGGCGATTGAAATTGACGCCCGGCTCGACGCGCCTGCCGAAGTCGCTCCAGTTGCGCACCTGCAACTCGTCCAGGCGCTTGCGGTCGGTGCTGCTTTGCCAGGCGGGCGCGGGGCGGCTGCCCTCGCCCTCGACGCGCACGGGATCCAGGTTCGTCACGCCGGCCTGCGGCACCAGCACGTAAACGCCGGCGCTGCGCTCGCGCGCGGCCAGGCCGGAGCCGGCCAGCAGGCGGGCGAAGCCCTCGGACACGGAGTAGGAACCGTTCAGGCCGCCGGTGCCGCGCGCGCCCAGCAAGGCGGCATCGAACAGCACGGTCACGCCGGCGGCGTCGGCGAAACGCGGCAGCGCCTCTGCCAGCGGCCCCGCCGGGATGCGGTAACTGGCCGCGCGGGCCTGGACTGCTTGCGCCTGCGCGGCGCCAGGCGCCAGCACCGCCGGCGCGGCCGACAGAGCCAGCGCCGCGCGCAAGGCCACGGATAAACGGGTCGGGCGGCGCGGCGCGCCGTCGGCGGCCTGCGGACCGTCCGGGCGGCGAGAACGGCGGTTGAGGGTGTGGGTCATGATCGTCCTTTCGATCCAGCGGGTAGCGACTTGCGGGCATGCACAGGCATTCATCTGCCTCTACCCTCCATGACCCTCGAGCACGACGAATCGGACAACATGGCTCTCACTTTTTTGTAACAACGGCGATTCAGGCCGCCGCGATGCGCGGCCCGATCGTGACCCAGTAGGACGTGCGGTAACGCACGCTCACCGGCAGCGTGGCCGGCAGCGCCGCCAGCACCGCGTCGGTGTCGTGCAGCTGGAACGCGCCCGAAACGCGCAAAGGCGCCACGGCCGGATCGCAGCGCAGCAGGCCGGGCCGGTAGCGCCCCAGCTCGGCGGCGAAGGCGTCGAGCCGCATTTCACGGGCGTGCAGCACGTTGCGCATCCAGTCGGCGGCATGGGGATCGGCGGGCGCGGCGTCGGATGGGCCCTGATCGTCCAGGCGCAGCTCGGCGCCCGCCGCCAGCGGCAGATACCGTCCCGCGCGCGCCGCCACGCGCAGCGCGCCCTCCTGCACGCTGACGCGGCAAAACCCGTCTTCCTGTCGCACGCAGTAGCGGCCGGCACGCGCCTCGATGTCGCCGTAACGCGTGCGCACCACGAAGGGCCGCGCCTGCGCGCCCGACTCGTCACGCACATGCAGCGCGATCTCGCCGGCGCGCAGCCGCAGCAGCCGCGAGGCGGCGCTGAACGCCACGTCCACGGCGCTGGCCGTGTTCAGGTAAAGACGGGATCCGTCGCTGAGCGCCACTTCGCGCAGCTCGCCGGCGGCGCTGCGGTAGTCGGCGGTCCAATCCAGCGGATCGGCGCGCCACGCGGCCCAGGCCAGCGGACCAGTCGCCGAGGTCAGCGCCAGGGTCTTGAGCACGGCGCGGCGGCGCGGCGACGCGGGCCGGTTCAGCGCCGCCATGCCCAGCGTGGCCGGCACCAGGCCGAAGCGCTGGCTGACGCGCTGCGCGCGCTGCCAGGCATGTTCATGTTCGGCCTTGCTGGAGCGCCATTGCTCGCAGGCCAGCAGGTCCGACGGGCTGGCGCGGCCGGAGCCCAGCAGCATCATCCAGCGCGCCGCCTGCCGGGCGACGCTCCGTTCCACCTCGGGCAGCTCGCCCGTTCCGCCCGCCGGCGCGCTCATGCCACCGCCAGGATGCATTGCTCGTATCCGCGCGCGATGTAGCGGTGGACGGTGCGTGGCGAGACATCCAGGCGCGCGGCGATCTCGCCCTGGCTCAGGCCTTCGAGCTGCGCCAGCAGGAAGGCCTCGCGCACCGGACCCGGCAGACCCGACAGCATTTCGTCGATCTCGTGCAGCGCCTCCAGGATCAGCAGCCGCTGTTCCACCGACGGCGCCAGCGCCGGCGGCATGACCGCCAGCGCGTCCAGATAGGCCTGCTCCAGCGCGCGGCGGCGGTGATGGTTCAGCATCAGCCGCTTGGCGATGGCGGTCAGGTAGGCGCGCGGCTCGCGCAGCGCCTCGATTTCCTGCCGGTGCCGCAGCACCCGGATGAAGGTGTCCTGCGCCAGGTCGGCCGCATCGAAGCTATTGCCCAGCTTGGCGCGCAGCCAGTTGTGCAGCCAGCCGTGGTGCCTGCTGTAGAGCGTGTGGACGGCGTCGCCGGTAAGGAGCGCGGAATTCGGCACGGCGGCTTCCCTGATATCGAGCTTTGAATAATCACAAATAGAAATCAATCTCATTCTAAGTGAAAAACCCTGATCCAGGTCAAGCCCGCCGCGCAATCGCCGGGGCGATATGATGGGACTCCGTCCCCACTTCCACTGTCCCAAGACCATGTCCTACGCCCTGCTGAAGCTTGTCCACCTCCTGGCCGTCATCCTCTGGGTTGGCGGCATGCTGTTCGCCCACTGTTTCCTGCGGCCGGCGGCCGCGCGGCTGGAGCCGCCGCAGCGCCTGAGCCTGATGGCGGCGGTGCTGGGTCCGTTCCTGAACGCGGTGCTGGCGGCCATCGTGCTGATCCTGGCGACCGGCGCGGCGATGATCGGGCAGGAAGCGGCGCAGGCCTCGCAAAGCGGCGGCGCCTTCTTCATGCCGCGCGCCTGGACGCTGATGGCGGCAGGCGGCATCGTCATGACGGCCATCTACGCCTACATCCGGCTGGTGCCCTTCAAGGGCCTGGCCGCCGCCGTGGCGGCCGCCGACTGGCCGGCGGGCGGGCGCAACATGGCCCTGATCCGCCGCTGGGTGGGCGTGAACCTGCTGCTGGGCCTGGCGGTCGTGGCGGCGGTTTTCCTGGCCTGACCCGGCGTCCGCGCCGGCACGAGGCGGGCGCCGCCTGGCGCAGGCCCCCCCGCCCGCAGCTATCAGAACATCGGCGGCACCTATCGGAATTCTTTGGTTCGGCGCAATACGGCGTACATCCCGCCTTCTCACACTGGACGCGACTCTCGCGGGTCCCCAATCACAACGAGAAGGAAATCCCATGTTCAAACGCATCCTGCCCCTGGCCACGCTCGGCCTGTCCGTCCTTTGCGGCCCGGCCGCCCTCGCCGCCACGGCCGTCCAGGACAACAGCTCGCTGGAACAGCCCGGCTTTCGCGAACACAAGGCGACCTATGGCGTGGTCTACCGCCTGCCCCAGGAAGTCAACGCCGTGCTGGACGGCAAGATCAACGGCGCGCTCAAGTCGGACCTGCTCAAGCTGGGTCTGAAGACCGAGGCGGAAACGCCCAACATCCCACACGTGACGGTGGTCCACATCCACAGCGCCGATCCGACCACGCCCGCTCGCATGCTGGTCGCGCTGCCCAAGCCGCCCGCGCCGATTCCGGTCACGCTCAAGACTTTCTATCCGACCGAAGCCGCCAAGGGCGCCGGCCATCCATGGTGGCTGGACCTGGGCGTGGTCAAGAGCGGCGCCGGCTTCGAGGAACTGATGCGCTACAACACCGTGGTCACGGCGGCGCTGGCGCCGCTGCGCGATGGCCCGCTGCCGCGCGTCACCGGTCCGGTGTACGCCAAGATGGCCGACGCCGGCCGCGATCTGGTCCGCAGCGTGGGCGTGAGCGGCGTGAACGTCGTGCGGGACGGCCAGGAAGTGCGCGCGCACAACCCGCACACCACGCTGGTCTACAGCATGACTCTGTACGACGCGCGGCTGCAGGACGCCATGAAGCAGGAAGCCGACAAGTTCAACGCCATCCTGCCAGACGGCATCCAGACCACCTTCAAGGATGTCTCCATCGTCGAGATCGGTTTCGCCGGCAACGTGCTGCGCGAGATCTACCGCATCAGCCTGGAAGACGGCTCGGCGATCGACGTGGCCACCGGCAAGCCGGTCAAGCGCTAGGGCGCAAGCAATGCGCAATACTGCCATTTCGTGGCAGTATTGCGTGATTCCCGCCCCACCGTCTGTCCATGTCCCGCGCCGAACGCCTGCTCGACCTGCTGCAAACCCTGCGTCGCCACCGTCTGCCAGTCAGTGGTCACCGCCTGGCGTCGGAACTGGGCATCAGCCTGCGCACGCTGTACCGCGACATCGCCACGCTGCAGGCCCAGGGCGCGGAGATCGACGGCGAGCCGGGCATGGGCTATGTGCTCAAGCCCGGTTTCATGCTGCCGCCGCTGATGTTCAGCACCGAGGAAATCGAGGCGCTGGTGCTGGGCACGCGCTGGGTCGCGCAGCGCTCGGACGCGCGCCTGGGCCTGGCCGCCCGCAATGCGCTGGCCAAGATCGGCGCGGTGCTGCCGCCAGAAGTGCGCGATGAGCTGGACGCGATACCGCTGCTGATCGGCCCCAGCGCCGTCTGCGTGGTGGACCGGGTCGACCTGTCCCAGATCCGCCAGGCCATCCGCGCCGAGCAGAAAGTGGACATCACCTACCGCGACGACAAGGGCGCGGATTCGGTGCGCACCATCTGGCCCTTCGCGCTGGGCTTCTTCGACAGCGTGCGCATCGTCATGGCCTGGTGCGAGCTGCGCCAGGACTACCGCCATTTCCGCACCGACCGCATCGCCGCGCTGAGCGCCGGTCCGCGCTACCCGCGCCGGCGCCACGCGCTGCTCAAGGAATGGCGCGCTCTCAATCAGGCTCGGGAACAGCCCGAGGCCGAGGGATCGCGGCGGCCGAAGACTGCTGCCAAAAACTGACAGTATCCGCTCCTAAGCTTGCGCTACCGACCTCAAGGTCCCATCCGCCGCCAGGAGCGCATCATGTCCGACACGAACTTTCTCATCCTCTACGTCGAAAAACCCGAAGCCAGCGCGGCGTTCTACAGCGCGCTGCTGCAACGTCCGCCCGTCGAAAGCTCGCCCACCTTCGCGCTGTTCGCGCTGGACTCCGGCCTGATGCTGGGCCTGTGGTCGCGCTACACCGTGGAACCGGCCGCCGCCGGCCGGGGCGGCGCCACCGAACTGGCCTTCACCGTGCTGGACGCCCAGGCCCTGGCCGACCGCTACCGCGACTGGAGCCTGCGCGGCCTGCCCATCCTGCAGGCGCCGATCGACATGGACTTCGGCCGCACCTTCGTGGCGCTGGACCCGGACGGCCATCGTCTGCGCGTCTTCGCGCCCAGGGAAGAACCGGCGGCCGAGCCCGACGCCATGGTCACGATCCCAGCATTCCAAGGAGCCTGAACCACAGGTAGTCCAGCGGCACCAGCAACACGAACGACAGCAGCGCGGTGACCAGACTCAGCGCCAGGCCGCTGCGCGCCGGCACCTGGCCCATGCCCATCGCCACCACGATGGGCGAGGCCTGGTACGGCATGACCACCGTGGCGTAACCCGCCACCTGCGCCATCAACACCGCCATCAGCGAAAAACCCGAGGCCTGCGCCAGCGTCTCGGCCAGCGGCGTGTACAGCGCCGGCACGCCATTGGCGGTGACCACGAAGTTCAGCAGCGCCGACAAGCCCACCAACGAGAAGAAGCTGCGCATCGGCGCGTCCGGCGACAGCGGCAGCCAGGCCAGCAGCGCCTTGCCGATGATGCCCCCCAGCCCGCTGTCAGCCACCATCGCCGCCAGCCCCAGGATGCCCGCCACATAGATGGCGGTGCGAAAGTTCACTTCCTTGCCGAACTGGTCGCCGCTGACGAAGCCCACCTTGGGCAGCAGGCAGACGCAGGCCGACAGCAGCCCGATCCAGGCCGGCGACACGCCGTGCACACTGTCCGTCACCCAGCCCAGCAACGTCAGCGCCAGCAGCCAGCCCAGCCGTTTCTCGGCGGCCGACAGCGGCGCAGCGGCGGCGGCTTGCTCCGCGCGCCTGGGCGTGTCGCGGAACATCCAGGCGATGCAACAGGTCAGCAGCACGCCCTTAAGGATGCCCAGCACCGGCGCATGCAGCCACAGATAGGGCAGATAGCCCAGCTGCAGCCCGTAGCTGCCCTCGATGCTGCCGGCCATGACCAGGTTGGGCACGTTGGCCGGCAGGATGGAGGTGGACAGCTGGAAGGTGCCGAAGCCCACCGCCAGCGCCAGCCCGATGCGGCCACGGCTGCCGGGCGCCAGGCCGATGCGGTCGGCATAGGCCAGCACGATGGGCATCAGCAGCGCGATGCGCCCCATGTTCGACGGCATGACGAAGGCCAGCAGATAGGTCAGCGTCACCACGCCGGCCGTCACTGTCAGGTAGCCGCCTGCCAGGCGGCGCGACAGCAGGCCGGCCATGCGGTCGGCCAGACCGGTGTACTTCAGCGCCAGGCCCAGCACATAGCCGCTGAGCACCAGCCAGAACGCGGCCGAGGCGAAACCCGAGAACACCACCTCGCGCGGCGCCGCCGCCAGCGCCATGGCGCCGCCGAAGAACAGCAGCGCCGTGAGGTATTCCGGCAGGCGCGAAAAAGCCCATAGCGCGATCGTGATCGCCGTCAGGGCGGCGGGTAGAATCGGAAACCCGGAGACTAAGGCATGCATGGAACCACCGTGGCGAAAATAAGAATCGGCGCAGTGTACGGACCCTGTACGACGCTGAAAATGCGCGATTGGCGCAGGCTGCCTACACGGCTGGCGTAGGCTGACGCAACGGATACGCATGCGTTTCGACCTGACTGATCTGGCGCTCTTCCTGCACGTGGTGCAGGCCGGCAGCATCACGCACGGCGCCGCCCGCGCCAACCTGGCCCTGGCCGCCGCCAGCGCCCGCATCCGCAACCTGGAAGCCTCGCTGGGCGCGCCGCTGCTGGAACGCGGTCGCCACGGCGTCACGCCCACGCCGGCCGGCCAGAAACTGGCCTCGCACGCGCGCCTGATGCTGGCGCAGGCCGAGCGCCTGCGCGACGACCTGTCCGGCTACGCCGGCGAGTTCGGCGGCTCGGTGCGCGTGCTGTCCAACACCAACGCGCTGACCGCCTTCCTGCCGGAGGCGCTGAGCGGCTTCCTGGCCGCGCATCCGCGCATCAACGTCGAACTGCAGGAGATGCTGAGCGATGAGATCGTCGAAGCCATCGCCGACGGCTCGGCCGACATCGGCATCGTCGCGGGCACGGTGGACACCGGCGCGCTGGAAACCCATCCCTACCGCTGCGACCGCTTCGTCCTGATCGTGCCGCGCGGACACGCGCTGGCCGGCCGCGCCCAGGTCGCCTTCGGCGAGGTGCTGGACGAGGATTTCGTCGGCCTGGACCGCAGCAGCGCGCTGCAGCGCTTCCTGGCGCGCCAGGCCCTGGTGGCGGGCAAGCCCATCAGGCTGCGCGTGCAGCTGCGCAGCTTCGACGCCATGTGCCGGCTGGTGCAGGCCGGCGTGGGCGTGGGCATCGTTCCTGAAAGCACGGCGCACGGCATGAGCCGGCTGCTGGACGTAGGCGCGGTGACGCTGTCCGACGCCTGGGCCACGCGCCAGCTGCTGATCTGCGTGCAGTCGCGCCAGGGCCTGAGCGCGCGCGCCTGCCGCCTGCTCGACCACTTGCTGGCGGACAGCGAGGGCGCGGCGGGCCAGGCCGCCGGCTAGCCCCGGACGAGGCCGTTACGAATACAGCTCCGTCATGAACTGCGAGGCCTTCAGGCCCGACCCCGTCAGCAGCACGACCGTGCGTTCGGTCTGCGCGATGGCGCCGCGCGCGGCCAGCATGTCGAGCGCGGCGGCGGCCGTCGCGCTGGTCGGCTCGGCATAGAGCCCCATCGCGGCCAGCTTGCGCACGCCGGCCACGATCGCATCCTCCGGCACCGCCACGGTCTGCCCGCCGCTGACCCGCACAGCCTGCAGCATTTCGCGCAGGCGCAAGGGTTGGCGGATGGCCGTGCCCTCGGCCACCGTGGGTAGCACCGGGCGCTCGACCAGGGTGTCCGCGCCCGCCTGGAAGCTCGCGTCCACCGGCGAGCAATGCAGCGGCTGGGCCACGAACAGGCGCGGCAGCCGGCGGATCTGGCCGGCCGCCAGCAGCTCAGCGAAGCCGATGGCGCAGCCCAGCACATTGCTGCCGGCGCCTGCCGGAATCACCACGTTGTCCGGCGCCTCGAAGCCGAAGTCCTCCCACATTTCGTAGGCGATGGACTTGGTGCCCTGCAGGAAGAAGGGCTGCCAGTTATGGCTGGCGTAGTACAGCTCGCCTGATGCGCGGATGGCCGCGTCCTGCGAGGCTTCGCGCGGCCCGTCCACCAGCCTCACGTCGGCGCCGAAGGCGCGGATCTGCGCGATCTTGGCCGGCGAGGCATAGGCCGGCGCGAAGATGGTCACCGCCATGCCCGCCGCCGCGCCGAACGCCGCGATGGCCGCGCCGCCGTTGCCCGAGCTGTCCTCGCCGACAGCGCCGATGCCGATCTGGCGCAGCCAGGACAGCATCACCGCCGCGCCGCGATCCTTGAAGCTGCAGGTCGGGTTGAACCACTCCAGCTTGAAATGCGGGCGCAGAGCGCCCCAGGCGCGCTCGGCCATGGGCGTGCAGCCCTCGCCCATGGAGACCGGCGCGTCGATGACGCGCGGCAACGCGGCCCGGTAGCGCCACAGCGAACGCGCGCGCGTGTCGATGTCATCGCGCGAAATGCCGGCCAGCGGCGAGATCATCAGCGGTGTGCGCGCGTCGGAACACCAGCGCGGCTCGTCCAGCGCGTAGCGGGCGCCGGTCTGGGGATCGTAGTAATGCGGTTCGTTCATGGCGTGCGGCCGAATAATGTCGATGGCCGCAGTCTAGGCGCGCCGGACCGTCTGGCGTTGCAATATCATGTTGCGATATCCGCAATCAAGGAGGCGCCATGGAACGTGGGCCGCTATGGGAACACCAGGTCTTTTGCGCCGTGGCCGAACGCCAGAGCTTCGTGTTGGCCGCCCGCGCGCTGGGCGCCTCGCCCAGCGCCGTAACACGGGCGGTGCAGGCGCTGGAGCGCCAGCTGGGCGCGCAACTGCTGACGCGCAGCAAGACCAGCGTGACGCTGACGCCGCAGGGCGAGCGCTATGTCGAGTCGGCGCGCGACATGCTGCGCCTGGAAGAAAGCGCGCGCGAAGCGCTGCGCGAGACGCAGCGCGGCGCCCAGGGCCGGCTGCGCTTTTCCGCGCCCGACCTGCTGGGCGTGGCGCTGCTGCCGGCCGTGCTGCGGCGCTATGCCGAGGACTACCCCGACGTGCGCATCGACATCAGCTATACCGACAAATGGGTGGATCCGATCGCCGAAGGACTGGACTTCGCCGTTCGCGGCGGCTTTCCCGCCTCCAGCGAGCTGCTGGGCGCGCGCCTGTGGCCCTATGAGCGACTGCTATGCGCCAGCCCGGACTACGTGGCGCGCATGGGACTGCCGCGCGAACCGGAAGACCTGGTGCGCCACCGCCTCATCATGCACACCGGCCCGCGCGTGCTCAAGGACTGGCACCTGCGCGGCGAGGGCAGCATCCAGCGCCTGCGCGCGGAGCCGGCCCTGCGCGTCAGCACTGGCAGCAGCCTGATGGCGCTGGCGCTGGCAGGCGCGGGCGTGGCGCGGCTGGCGGACTGGGCCGCGCTGCCGGAAATCGCACGCGGCACGCTGGTGCGCGTGTGTCCGGCCTATACCGTGACCTCGGCCCGGGGCGTGTCGCCCCAGGTCCACGCCGTGTACGCATCGCGCTCCTTGCCGGCCCGCGCCCGCGCCATGCTGGCCGCCTTGCGCCAGGCCGGCGCAGGCCTCATGGACGCTCCAGCCCCGCCCGCAACGCCGCCCGCTCGCCACGCTTCCTGAACAGCAGGTAATACAGCGCCGACAGCGCCAACAGGAAGGGCACGCCGAACACCAGCGTCATCTTGAACACCGACGTGAAGTAGGTGGTGAGCAGGATCGCCAGCATGGCCAGCGCCCCCAGCAGCGTCAGCGCCGGAAAGCCCGGCATGCGGAACGACAGCCGCGCCCCGCCCTCGCGCGCCCAGCGACGGCGGAAGAAATAGTGCGTGACGAAGATCATCATCCAGGTGAACAGCGCGCCGAACATGGAGATGGCCATCATCAGCGTGAACGAGGTCTCCGGATACAGCACGTTCAGCACCGTGGCGATGGCGATGCCGCTGGTCGACAGCAGCAGCGCGTTCAGCGGCGTGCCGCCGCGCGTAAGCCGGCCCAGCGCGGCCGGCGCATGGCCGGCGCGCGACAGGCTGAACATCATGCGGGTGGTGATGTAGAGCTGGCTGTTCATGGCCGACAGCGCCGCCACCAGCACGATGAAGTTGATCACGCCGGCCGCATAGGGAATGTCCACGGCCTGCATCACCTTGACGAAGGGACTGCCGCCCTTGCCGGCCTGGTCCCAGGGCACGATGGCCAGGATCAGCGCCAGCGTCAGCAGGTAGAACACCACCAGGCGCACGATGGTGGCGCGGAACGCCTGCTTCACGGCCCGCTCCGGATCCTCGGCCTCGCCGGCCGCCACCGCGATCATCTCCACGCTGAGGTAGCTGAAGATAGAGATCACCACCGCGACCCACATGCCCCAGACGCCGTTGGGAAAGAAGCCGCCATGCGCGGTGTACTGCGCCACGCCGTGCTCCGGGCTGCCCCAGACCACATAGGCGCCCAGCACGATGAAGGCGACGATGGCGCTGACCTTGATGGTCGAGAACCAGTATTCCACCGTGCCGAAGGCCTTCACGCTCATGGCGTTGATGAAGATCAGCGCGGCCGAAAACACGCAGACCCACTGCCAGCCGGGCACCGAGGGAAACCAGAACTTCATGTACTCGGCCACCGCGGTGACCTCGGTGCCGACCGCCAGCACCACGCAGGACCAGTAGGCATAGCGCACCAGGAAGCCGGCCAGCGGGCCGATGTAGTGTTCGGCATAGGCGCCGAAGGAGCCAGAGGTGGAATGCGCCACCGTCATCTCGGCCAGGCAGCCCATCAACAGCAGCGTGATCAGCCCGCCTATGGCGTAGCTGATCAGCACGCTGGGGCCGGCGAAGCCGATGGCGAACTTGCTGCCCAGGAACAGGCCGGTGCCGATGGCCCCGCCGATGGCGATCATGCTCATCTGGCCGGAACTCAGGCGCCGCTTCAGGCCTTGCTCGCGTTCGGCGATGCGGCCGAATCCTTGCGGTTGCGACATGTCTTCCTCCTTGTGTTGTTGTGCGGGCGCGGCCCCTCTGCGGGGGCCTGCGTGGTCCGTGCCGGCGCCGTGCTCAGGTCACGGCGGCGCGATGCTTGAACTCGGGCTTGTCCCAGGCGCGGGTATCGAGCACATCCTTCAGGACCTCGACGGCGTCCCAGACATCGGCGTGGCCCAGGTACAGCGGCGTCAGGCCGAAGCGCAGCACCTCGGGCTCGCGGTAGTCGCCGATCACGCCGCGCGCGATCAGCGCCTGCATGACCTCGAAACCGTTCGGGTGGCGGAAGCTGACGTGGCTGCCGCGCAGCGCGTGCTCGCGCGGCGTGGCCAGCGTCAGCGGATGGCCGGCGCAGCGTTCCTCGACCAGCGCGATGAACAGGTCGCCCAGCGCCAGCGACTTCTTGCGGACTTCGTCGATGCCGGCGGCGTGGGCGATGTCCAGGCCGCACTCGACCAGTGACAGCGAGACGATGGGCTGCGTGCCGCACAGGTAGCGGCGGATGCCGCCGGCTGGCTCGTAGGCCACGGTCATGTCGAACGGGCGCTGGTGCCCCCACCAGCCGGTCAGCGGCTGCCAGAAATTGTCGGTGTGGCGCGGCGCCACCCAGATGAAGGCCGGCGCGCCGGGGCCGCCATTGAGGTACTTGTAGGTGCAACCCACGGCGAAGTCGGCCTTGGCGCCCTGCAGGTCCACCGGCACCGCGCCGGCGGCGTGCGCCAGGTCCCAGATCGTCAGCGCGCCGCGCTCGTGCGCCAGCGCCGTCACCGCGCGCATGTCGTGCATCTGGCCGCTGCGGTAATTGACGTGCGACAGCAGCACCACGGCCACGGAATCGTCCAGCGCCTGTTCCAGCGGCAGCTCGTCATCGATCAGGCGCATCTCGTAGCCCTGCTGCAGCAGGTCGATCATGCCCTGGATCATGTACAGGTCGGTCGGGAAGTTGTCGCGCTCGGACAGGATCACCCGGCGGCCCGGCCTGGCCTGCTGCTGGATGCGCAGCGCGGCGGCCAGCGCCTTGAAGATGTTCAGCGAGGTGGTGTCGGTGATGACGACCTCGCCCTTGCCGGCGCCGATCAGGCCCGCCAGCTTGTCGCCCAGGCGGGCGGGCAGGTCGAACCAGCCGGCCGTGTTCCAGCTGCGGATGAGGCCCGCGCCCCATTCCTTGCCGATCACGTCGGCGGCGCGCGCCGCCGCGGTCCTGGGCAGTACGCCCAGCGAGTTGCCATCCAGGTAGATCACGCCGGGTGGCAGGTCGAACTGGTTCTTGATGGATGCCAGCGGGTCGAGGCGGTCTGCGGCGACGCAGGCTTCGCGGGTATGCATGAAAACACTCCTGGAGACGAAAATTCTGCGTACATACTAGCAGCGCCCTTCCGCCGAAAAGTTGCAAATCCAGGCGTGGCTTACCCTAGTATTTCGCAGTAAATTGCGTTCTATATAAAATATTCGAATTGGATTGCACGATGCAGATCGACGCGATAGACCGGCGCATCCTGAGCCGCCTCCAGGAGAACAGCCAGATCAGCAACCAGGACCTGGCCGAGCAGGTATCGCTGTCGCCATCGGCCTGCCTGCGCCGCGTCCGGGCGCTGGAGGAAGGCGGACTGATCAAGCGCTACCGCGCCGTGCTGGACGCCGAGAAACTGGGCTTCGAGCTGGAAGCCATCGTCCACGTCGCGCTGGACCAGTCGCGCAGCGGCTGGCACGAGGAGTTCCTGGCCGGCATCGCGCTCTACGACGAAATCACCGAGGCCAGCATCGTGACCGGCGCGTCCAACTACATCCTCACGGTGCGCGCGCGCAACCTGTCGGCCTTTTCGCAATTCGTGGAAGACAAGCTGAGCAAGATCGCCGGCGTGCGCGACATCTGCTCGCACCTGGTCATGCGCAAGGTGAAGGACCGCAGCGGCATGCTGCCGCTGGCGGGCTGGCGCTAGCGCACTGCCCGGCTCACCACCCTGCCCGGTCTCGCGCCCGGCGGCATCCCGGGCTCAGACGATGCCCTGGCGCAGGAAGCCGAACACCGTGACGAAGTGGCAGGCCGTGCCGCCCATCACGAACAGATGCCAGATGCCGTGCGCGTGCGGCCAGCGCCTGCTGTTGGCGTAGAACACGGTGCCCGCGGAATAGACCGCCGCGCCGGCCAGCAGCCAGGCCAGGCCAGCCGTCGACAGCGACCCGGCGATGGGGATGGCGAAGGCCACGCCCAGCCAGCCCATGCCCAGGTATAACGGCAGCGCCGGCGACGCGCCGCGCGACGACCACCACAGCTCGCGGGCGATGCCGGCCAGGGCCAGCAGCCAGATGCCCGCGCCGGCCGCCATGGACATGCCGTCGGGCTCGGGCACGAAGGCCAGCGGCGTGTAGGTGCCGGCGATCAGCAGATAGATGGCGCAATGATCGGCCTTGGCCCAGAAGGCCTTGCGCCGCCCGCGCGTCCAATGGAACAGCACGGACGAGGCATACACTGCGATCATCGACGCCGCGAACACCGCGCAGGCGGTCAGCTGCACCGCGTCGGCCTGGACCGTGGCGGCCCGCGACAGCAGCGCGCCCGAAGCGGCCACGGCCAGCCCCAGGCCGGCCAGGTGCGTCGCGCCGTTGAATCGTTCACCCTTGTACATGCATGGCCTCCCGCCGGCGCGCTGCCGGCGCCCGGTCATGCTGACGCAGGTGTGTGACAGGGCGAAGTCAGCGGGAGGCCGCGGTTCAGCCGATGAAATCCACCGCCGCCGGATAACCCTCGATCGCGCGCGCAGCCAGGATCGCGCGCTGCACCGCCAGCGCCGTGGCCTCGGCGGCCAGCACGCCCAGCAGCATCAGGTTGGCGGCCTTGTCCGACACGCCCGTGCCCAGCGCGAAGATCGTGTCGCCATCCAGCATGGTGTGGATGGGATTGATGGTGCGGGCCAGCCCGTCGTGCGCCATCTGCGCCATCTTCTGCGCCTGGGCCTTGGTCAGCTTGACGTCGGTGGCCACCACGCCGATGGTGGTGGCCGCGCCGGCGCGCATGGACTTGGGCAGGTCGCCCGCCAGGATCGCCGCGCGCGTGTCCAGCAAGGCGCGCCCGTCCGCCGTGCGCGCGCCGGCCAGGATGCGGCCGTTGGATGGATCGAGCACGTCGCCGACCGCGTTGACCGCGATCAGCGCGCCGACCGTCACGCCGCCGACCGTCAGCGACGCGCTGCCGATGCCGCCCTTCATGGCGCGCTGCGGACCGTACAGCTTGCCCACCGTGGGGGGGGGGGGGGGGGGGGGGGGGGGGGGGGGGGGGGGGGGGGGGGGGGGGGGGGGGGGGGGG